>NZ_JAUBSA010000013.1:0-55484 GCF_036702115.1 Microcoleus sp. LAD1_D5
GCCTTGGTGCGACGAAGCTTTGGAAGCGGCCCGAAGCGAAAATAAACCGATTTTCCTGTCAATTGGCTACTCTAGCTGCCACTGGTGTACGGTGATGGAAGGGGAAGCATTTTCCGATGGCGCGATCGCCCAATACATGAATTCGCATTTTATACCGATAAAAGTCGATCGCGAAGAACGCCCGGATATCGACAGCATTTATATGCAAACCTTGCAAATGATGACTGGTCAAGGCGGTTGGCCGCTCAACGTTTTTCTCACTCCAGACGAGCGAGTTCCCTTCTACGGAGGCACTTATTTCCCCGTAGAACCGCGCTACGGACGGCCGGGATTTTTAGAAGTTTTGCAAGCAATTCGCCGCTTTTACGACACAGAAAAAGGCAAAGTAGAAGCCTTCAAAGCAGAGATTTTAGGCAACCTCCAACAGACGGCAGCGCTGTCAGGAGTAACCGCCGAATTAAATCGCGAAGTCTTCCAAAAAGGCTTAGAACTCAACACCGGAATTATTGCGGGCAGCAACCCCGGCCCCAGTTTTCCGATGATACCTTATGCTGAGCTAGCACTGCGGGGAACCAGATTTAATTTTGAATCAAAATACGACAGCAAACAAGTCTGCACTCAACGCGGATTAGACTTAGCATTGGGAGGCATTTACGACCACGTAGGAGGCGGATTTCACCGCTATACAGTTGATGCGACTTGGACTGTGCCCCACTTTGAAAAAATGCTCTACGACAACGGTCAAATTGTTGAGTATTTAGCAAATTTGTGGAGCGCGGGAATACAAGAACCCGCTTTTGAAACTGCGATCGCGGGGACAGTAGAATGGTTGAAGCGAGAAATGATTGCGCCAACAGGCTATTTTTATGCTGCACAGGATGCGGACAGCTTTACCACTTCTGAAGAAGTTGAACCGGAAGAAGGAGCATTTTATGTCTGGACTTATGCCGAACTAGAACAACTATTAACTGCTGAGGAATTGGCAGAAATTAAAGCACAGTTTACTGTTAGTCGCAGCGGCAATTTTGAAGGCAAGAATGTATTACAGCGCCGCCATCCAGGAAAACTGAGCGACACGGTAGAAGCGGCTTTGGCTAAACTCTTTCAAGTTCGCTACGGTGGCAATCCCGATACTGTAAAAACCTTTCCGCCAGCCCGCAACAATCAAGAAGCTAAAAACGACAGTTGGTCGGGTAGAATTCCCGCAGTTACTGACACGAAAATGATTGCTGCTTGGAATAGCTTAATGATTTCGGGTTTAGCCCGCGCTGCGGCTGTTTTTGGAAATTTGGAATATCTGGAATTAGCTGTGACAACAGCTAATTTTATTTTAGATAATCAGTGGACGGATGGGCGGTTTCAGCGGTTGAATTATGACGGACAATCTGCTGTAACCGCGCAGTCGGAAGATTATGCTTTGTTTGTGAAAGCTTTGTTGGATTTGCATCAAGCGAGTTTGACTTTAGGCAACGGGGAAGAGGCAAAACAGTTGCCGAATTCTCAGTTTTGGTTGGAGAAAGCTGTGCAGGTGCAAGAAGAGTTTGATGAGTTTTTGTGGAGTGTGGAATTGGGAGGATATTACAATACTGCTAAGGATGCTAGCGGAGATTTGTTGGTGCGGGAACGTAGCTATATAGACAATGCAACTCCGGCGGCGAATGGAATTGCGATCGCCTCTTTGGTTCGTCTCGCACTGCTGGGGCAGAATTTGGAATATCTCGATCGCGCGGAGCAAGGTTTGCAAGCTTTCAGCAGTATTGTACAAGATTCTCCGCAAGCTTGTCCTAGTTTGCTTTCTGCTCTCGATTGGTATCAGCATTCTACCCTAATTCGCACGACTCCCGATCAAATTTCTGGCTTGATTTCCCAGTATTATCCGACTGCTGTCTGTCAGATTGAGGCTGATTTGCCTGAAGGTATTGTCGGGTTAGTTTGCGAATGTTTAACTTGCAAGGAACCTGCGAAAAGTCAAGAGCGACTCTTGGAGGAAATTGTGCAAAGTCAAACGCGAGTTTAGCACCAATACTGTCTATATTATTGAACCGCGAAGACGCCAAGAACGCGAAGGAAGAAGGAGGAAGCTGGAGGAAGAAGTAGATTATCTTCTAGCGGGAAGGAAGTACATCTTCAATCGGCTCCTCAATCTTCTAAAATCTCAACTAAGTTTTCCATTGTCACGTCGCTTGGACTTAGCTTTACTGGTTAGACGGTGCTTGACGACGGTAGCGATAGTTAGATGTCAAAAAATGCAAATACTTTCCGGCGGCACGGCAACTCGAACGCTGTCGCCGACTTGGTGTCGCTGCAAGTCATCTCTGTGCAAGTTTTGTCGGCGAAGGGCGATCGAACTTTTAGCAGTCAACCGCACCGTATAGCGCGTGTCAGTGCCAATATAAATAGCCTCTTCTACTATTCCCGGCCAGGTATTTTCAGCGTCATAATTAGCCGGGTAAATAGCAGCTTTTTCTGGCCGCAACACCAGGGTGACAACTTTCCCAGCGGGCATATCTTCGGCTGTCGCAACTAACACGGGCAACTGCTGGTCAACCAACACGATTATTTGACCGTTTTGCTTTTCTACAACTTGCCCGCTTAAAAAATTGCTATCGCCAATAAAATCAGCAACAAACCGCGTTTTAGGATATTCATAAATATCAACAGGCGTCCCGACTTGTTGCAGTTTTCCTCCATCCATTACTGCAATTCTGTCAGACATAGTTAGCGCTTCTTCTTGATCGTGAGTCACATAAATAAACGTAATTCCCAATTTACGCTGCATTTTTTTTAATTCTAATTGCATCTCTTTACGCAATTTTAAATCCAGCGCTCCTAGGGGTTCATCCAACAGCAAAACAGACGGCTGTTTGACTAATGCTCTTGCTAGCGCTACTCGCTGCTGCTGTCCCCCTGAGAGTTGGCGGGGATAGCGTTTTCCTACCTCGGTTAACTGTACTAATGCTAAGGCTTCAGCAACGCGATCGCGAATTGTTTTCTGAGGCCAATTCTCCATTTCCAACCCAAAAGCGGCATTTTGTGCTACTGTCATGTGCGGAAATAAAGCATAATTTTGAAATACCGTATTTACTGGGCGGTGAAACGGTGGGCGATTTTGCATCGGTTGGCCGTGAATGTAAATTTCGCCCGCTGTGGGAGTTTCAAAACCCGCGATCATTCGCAAGGTTGTAGTTTTGCCGCAGCCGGAAGGGCCGAGTAAAGAAAAGAATTCTCGATCGTAAATTTGCAGGTTGATGTTATCTACAGCTAAAAAATCTTGACTGCGGACACTTTTAAATACTTTGGAAACTTCTAAAACTTCGACAGCGTGCATTGTGTTAGTATGTCTGAGTGATAAAAATCTGAGTTCGAGTTCGGTTAAACTGATATCTTGCACCATTCTCAATTACTGGTTTAGGAACGGGCAAGATGCCCGTTCCACAAGAAATTTATTCTTTGTGGAACAGGCATCTTGCCTGTTTTTGAGAATGGTGCAACTCCAAAACAAGCTAAAAAATTAAGTAAACCAGCCCCGGCAGAAACCTGTTTTATATCTACTTTCCAGCCCCTGCTTTAACTTCCGTCCAAGCTCGATCGTACAATGCAGTTGCTTTGCCGACATCCTGCAATAATTTCATTTTGTCAAACACCTCAGCCGGGGGGTAAATTTGAGGGTTTTTCAAATCGTTCGGGTCGATTAAACCTTGATCGATTGCTGCTTTGTTGGGCAAGCCATAGTGGGTAAAATTAGACACTTTAGCGCCTACTTCTGGCTGCAAAATAAAGTTAATAAATTTCTCCGCTAACTCTTTATGGGGCGCACCTTTGGGAATTGCCATGTTGTCTAAAAAGATAATTGTTCCTTCTTTGGGAATAGCGTAGCGGAGATTAGGATTTTCTTTCATAACTTGGAAAACATCGCCGCTCCATTCCATTGTCAGACTTACTTCTCCTTGATCGAGCAGATTTTGACCAGTATCCGGGACAAAAGCGGCAATGATATTGTTACTTTTAATCAGCAAATCGCGGGCTTTGTTAATTTCTTCGGGGTTGGTTGTATTTGGGTCAAATCCTAAATACATTAAAACTCCTGCAAATGTGTATCTGGCATCGTCTTGCCACGCCACTTTTCCGGTATATTTCGGGTCGAACATCGCCGCCCAACTGTTGATATCCCCCTTGGTGGTTTTCACGTTGTAGCCAATTCCCATCGTTCCCCACTGGTAGGGCAGGGAATATTTATTCCCTGGGTCAAAAGCTTGATTGATAAACTTAGGTTCTAGGTTTTTTTGGTTGGGAATATTGTTTAAATTCAGCGGCTCAATTATATTTTCTGCGATCATGATTTTCACCATGTAATCGGCGGGAAATATTAAGTCGTAACCGGGGTTTCCCTGTTTTAGTTTGGCATAGAGTGCGTCGCTGCTCTCGAAAGTGTCGTATTGAATTTTAACATTATTTTCTTTCTCGAATTGGGCGATCGCTTCTGGGGCGATATAACTTGCATAATTGTAAATGCTGAGGACTTGCTGCTGGTTGCCACCTGTGGGGCTACAGCCGAAAGCCACCGTTGCACTCATCACAAACAAAAGTAGGAAAGTCAGCAGGCGTTTCATAGGTTGTGTTAGTTGCAGATGACAATAATTATGACACAGAAAGCAATTCTTTTAACTTTTCTGAACTTTTAAAGATGATAAAACAAGCAATAAGGAAGCCAACAACATCAAAGTTGAAATGGCATTAATCGCTGGCGTTACTGCAAATTTTATCATGCCGTAAACAAATAGTGGCAGGGTCACTGAACCGACGCCTGTGGTAAAGAATGTCACGACAAAATCGTCCAGCGACAGAGTAAAAGCCAGCAGTGCCGCGCTGAAAATAGCGGGCCAAATTAGAGGGAGAGTGATGCGCCAAAAAGTCCGCCATTCGTTAGCGCCTAAGTCAAAAGCTGCTTGTTCTAATTGAGGATCTAGTTCCGCCAAACGCGCCCTGACAGTAATAGTCACAAAGGAAATATTAAAGACAACATGACCGATAATTACGGTAGGTAAGCCGAGATTGAGGCGAATTCCCGTGAAATTTTCTACGATCCGAAATACTAGGGTAAAGAAAACTAGCAGCGAAATGCCGATCGTAATTTCGGGCATGATAATCGGCAAAAACAGTAAAGCTTCTACTGCTTTGCGCCCGGGGAAATGAAAGCGTTCCAGCGCTAGGGCGATCATTGTACCAAAAACGGTCGCCAGCAAAGTCGAAATAGCTGCAATTAGCAAGCTGTTGTTGAGTGATGTCAAGATTCCGGCGCTGCTACTCGTAGCAATCGTCGTGCCTGCATTGCTAAACAAACTGCGGTACCAGTCAAGGGTAAAGCCACGCCAAACGGCATTGAATCTGGAGGCGTTAAAGGAGTAAATAATTAAGATGAGAATTGGCAAGTAAAGAAAGGCAAATGCTAGTGCAGCTTGTACCCAAAGCCACTTTTTGCCCATCGCACGCACGAGTAAATCTAGTTTTATTTTAGTCATTAGTTAGTAGTCAGTAGTCATTAGTCAGGAGTCAGTAGTCATTAGTCATTAATCATTAGCGCATCTTAACCTAAACGCAGGGTGCAACGATCGTGTATACCTTACCTTATTGAGTTTCGTCAGACACGCGGAAGTAAATTAACACAGGAATCAATATGATTACCGTCAACAGCATAGAAAGCGCCGACCCAAAAGGCCAATCGCGGGCTTTCATAAACTGATTTTGAATCAAATTCCCCACCATAACTGTTTTAGAACCCCCCAATATATCCGGTGTGATGAAAGCGCCCACTGCGGGAACAAAAACTAAAATAGAGCCGGCAACAATGCCGCGACTTGTTAAGGGTAAAAATACGCGCCAAAAAGTGCGGATGTCATTTGCCCCTAAATCGTGAGCGGCTTCTACCAATGAAAAATTGAAGCGTTCTATGCTAGAATATAAAGGCAGAACCATGAAAGGTAAATAGCCGTAAATAAGACCTATCGCCACAGCGAAAGGCGTAAAAAGCAAGTTTAACGGTTCGCTAATAATTTGCAGGCTTTGCAGGGCTGTGTTAACTACTCCTTCGCTACGTAGGAGTATGATCCAGGCGTAGGTTCTAACTAAAAAATTAGTCCAAAATGGAATAATTACCAGCAAAAGCAAAGCATTTCGCCAGCGGGGAGAACGGGTGGCGATGAAAAATGCCAGGGGATAGCCCACTAACAAGCAAGCGGCTGTTGTCAGAAAAGCCAGCCAGAGCGATCGCCCAATGACTCCTAAGAAAAGTCCGCTGAACAAACGCTGGTAGTTGCTGAGAGTAAATATCCAAGTAACACCGCCGTAAGTACCGCGTTCTAAGAAACTGTACAACAGTACAATTAGCACGGGCAAAATGAAGAAAACCATCAGCCATGCGGTAGCGGGAAATAAGAGCAGCAACAGGTTAGTCTGCTGGCGGTTTTTGACACTCATTATTCACTCAAGCGAAATTTAACACATAATTCAACACATTTTATATCAAATCCGCATTTTATGAATTATGTCATCATTAATAAATTATCAAGAGGTACGCAATGTCAGCAGAATCGTCAGCCCCAAAAATAGTCGTCGTCGGTGCAGGATGGGCCGGTTTAGGCGCTACCTATCACCTAGCTCAGCAAGGCTATGACGTAACTTTGTTAGAAGCAGGCCCTTATCCGGGTGGCTTAGTTGCAGGGTGGAAAACCGCCGGCGGGCGTTCCGTAGAAGCTGGGATTCATGGCTTCTGGTATCCCTACCAAAATATCTTTTCCTTGGTCAAGGAATTAGGACTCGCTCCCTTCACGCCTTGGACTCGTTCTTGTCAGTATTCACCGGCAGGATTGGAAGTAGAATCGCCGATTTTTCAGGACGAACCGATCCTTCCCACACCGTTAGGAACATTTCTTTATACCAGATTTAAAAGGCTGCCATTAGTCGATCGGCTTTCAGCCTTGCCCTTACTCTACGCCGTCCTAGATTTCGACAATTCCGACGAAGCTTGGCGCAGGTACGATCGCGTCACAGCCCGCGAACTCTTCAAACAGTTTGGCGTTTCTGCAAGACTGTACCGCGATGCTTTTGAACCGATGTTATTAGTAGGTTTATTTGCACCAGGAGAACAATGTTCTGCCGCCGCAGCTTTGGGAATGCTTTATTATTTCATCTTAGCACACCAACCGGATTTTGATGTAGTTTGGTGTCGCGGAACTGTCGGAGAAAAAATCTTTCGTCCCTGGGTCGAACGCCTGGAAAAACTCGGTGCAAAAGTATTGACACAGCAGCGAGTTACTGACTTAGTAGTTGACACCCACAACCGAGCAACAGGCGTTGTTTGCGGCGAAGAAACCTTCGATGCAGATGCAGTTATTTTTGCAGTTGGCGTCACGGGAATGCAAAAAATTATCAGCAGCAGCCCAGCTTTGCAAAGTCGCCAAGAGTTTCGGGACGCGATGAATTTGGGTGCAGTGGACGTGTTAGCTGTTCGCCTGTGGTTTGACCGAAAAATTGACATCCCGCTGCCTTCTAATGCCTGTTTTGGGTTTAGTTCAACTACAGGTTGGACGTTTTTTGATTTGAATGCTTTGCACGACGAATTTCGAGACGAACCGGGAACAGTTGTCGAAGCTGACTTTTATCACGCAAACCAATTAATTCCCCTAAAAGATGAGGAAATTGTTTCTTTAGTTCAGCGGGATTTAGCGACTTGCCTTCCGGCTTTTCGGGAGGCAAAAGTAATTGATAGCAGCGCGATTCGGCTGTCGCGGGCGGTGACGCATTTTGCCCCGGGCAGTTATCAGTATTTGTTGCCGGCAATAACAAGTTATGATAATGTATTCATGAGCGGCGATTGGGTTGTTACTCGTCACGGTTCTTGGTCGCAGGAAAAGGCTTATGTTACTGGTTTAGAGGCGGCTAATTTGGTAATGTCGCGTTTCGGAATCGGAAACAAAGCGGCAATTATTCCGGTGGAAGCTGACGAACCGCACATTCAAATCGGGAGAAGGATTAATCAGTTTACTCGCAGTTTGACTAAAACATTCATTCCTGATTTTTGGCTGCCCTAAGCAGAAGGAAGAAGGAATTTCTTGTTTTAAGTGGTAAGGTGTGCAATGCACACCTACCTATAGACTAATAACCAATGACCAATGACGACTGATTTTATATTCAAAAAAAATGCAACTTTAGACAAGCTCGAACCAGGAGATTCATCATTCATAGCTAATCTAAAATCTAAAATCTAAAATCTAAAATCGCCTGACTATCGCCAATAAGGCCGACCCTTCCAAAAAACTCCCACCGTAACTCCGATTAGTGCAGCTTGCGATAAACTTGCTAATAAAGGAGGTATGGGCAGGAAGGACTTTAATACCAAACCCAAGAGCACGCACAAAACTAAAACCCACAAACTAATTCGGTTGAGCAAAAATTGTTGTTGCCAATACTCTAAAAAGTACACTGCTAAAGCTCCCATTCCCACAGCAGCAGCAAAAGGTATCAATCTTCCCAGCGGGGAGCTGAACAGAAGCGTCACGACGTTGCGGATTACCTGCGATTGCGTGAAACCCCAGGCTAAAAATAACTCCAATCCAACCACGATGCAGTTGACGAGGGCGGCAATTTGCAGCATTTCTCGCCAAGGTAAAAGCTTTAAGCGCCGAAGAAAATTATTCACGATCGGCAGATTAGGTAGGTTGCTTTGATTTTATAACAGTTTTGCCCTGGCGATCGACCTTTGAGGCCTGTTTGTAAAGTAAAATAAACATAGAGGGCAGTCTCTTGACAAATTAACCCCGAGCATCTGCCTGCTAGTTGTTGGAACCGTGAAAGGAAAAAAGTTATGGTGGAGAACACTGTCGATTGTGCTGTGGCTTGCGTCAATGGCTGCGTTCTGGGTGACAAGTGCCCGAAGCGGGAATACGCAGAAGCAACTTCTAACTTTATTGAAAATACTTCTCTGGATAAAATGCTAGAAATAGCAGAGGAAGCCGTGAGAAGGAAACGGACGGAACCCCCCAAATGGGTAATCCCTGATTTTCCAGAATAGCATTAGCCTCCGAATTAAAAAGCGATCGCCGTTTTGAAAATGGCGATCGCTTTTTGTATTCCCTATGAAATAGCTGAGCCGACTCAATATATTTCCTGGGATAGAAGCTAAAAGCTTAAATAGTAATTATAATATGAATTAATTCTAGCCATAGGCAATTACTAAAAACAATTCAATTAAAGCCAAATTCGGACATTTTTAATTTAATTGAGTTCAAAAACAAACAGGAGCAAGTATCGTGGCCCAGCAAAAGAAAAGCAACGCAAAAACAACAACAGAACGCGATAATTTGGGCGATTTGCCTCAAGAAATTACCGAATCTTACGGTACTGGCGTCATCGATCAACCGGGATTGAGCCAAGACGACATAACAACCCTGCAGGACAGCAGTTCGGACTACTCTTCCACCAGTTCCCAAATCGGCGGCGAGGATGGCGATCCGGCTGCGGAACAAGAAAGTGCCACTGGGGAGCAATCGGTGGGCGGAACCGCGCCTACTCCCGACCTGGATATGGTTGACGAACTGGGAGCCGCTGCGGGCATAGAAATGCCCGATGGCGCTATTTTGAACACAACAAATATGCTTGAACATCGAGATGAAAGTCGCTGGGAATTAGACCCTAGTTCGGCGGAAGATTATCAGGAACGACCGGATTTCTAAGTCTATTTTTTACAAAAAAAAATAGGTAGTATAATAGGAGCGGGTTCACCAGTATCGATACTTTATCTGCCAACTATTTGTAAATCCGCCCCTCATCACTTTTGCTCTCGCAACACGTACCCAACTCCCCGGACAGTAGGCAGCAGGCGTTTGGAGTTACTTGCTTCTAATTTAATCCGTAACGCACGAATATACACTTCAATAATGTTTGACTCGCCCATAAAAGCGTCACCCCAGACTTTTTCTAAAGTTCGCTCGCGGGTAAGGAAATGACGGGGATTTTACCGCCTAACTTCTAACAAATTCAACTCTTTGGCAGTGAGTTCAATTAGTTGATTGCCTCCCTAAACTTCAGGGGTTAAACCGTTCCAAATTAGGTCTTCAAATTATAACTTATCCGGGTCATTTGGTTTAGTTCGGTGCAGAAGTGATTTCACTCTCGCTAGGAGTTCTTTAATGCTGAAAAGCCAGTAACATATAGGCTCAAAGTGATGCAGGGAATTAGTGGCTAACCGGCACTGACATTACCGCCAGCAGTTTTCATTTCCCTGAGAACAAGGTAATTGTAATTGCTTCATTGCGTAATTGAGAAACCTGTAGCTCACCCAACTGACAACTGCTATATCTTCTTATTGCTCAACATCTCCGGTGAATTACCCCTCATAAAGCGTGTTGGTAGTCAGGACTTTAGCCCTCTATATGGGGGTGAATAATCACTATTAGTCCTGACTACAAACTTACTGTGCTTAGATCACCGGGTATGATATTATGTATCGCAAAAACCGGGTTGATGAAGCCAACCCTCCTCAACAAAAAGCTGATCTATGGAATTTAAAGATTTTCTGGCCTTGCTGCATCCTATTTTAGCTGTAGCGATTGTTTTTCCTATGCTTGGTGTTGTTCTCAATATGGCGTGGCAAACTATGCAGCGTCGCAAGCAAATTGCGATCGACACCAAGAGCAAAATTCCACCTGTAGTCGGTCCCGAACACGTCAAAGCAGGTCGAATTCTGTCAGGTTCTGTGGTAGGAGTGACGTTGTTGGGTCTAGCCTACCCAATTTTTGAGCATATTTGGAGCAAGGATGTTTGGAGCAAAAACTCGTTTCAGGTCATTTTCATTGTCCTGATGTTTGTTGCAACTGTCGCCTCTTTGGTCATGCTATATCGAGCTACACCCGCTTTATGGCGCGGCATATTTGCGACCCTAACAGGTACTGGTTTGGTGATTCTTGGCACTCAAGATGGCGTTTATCGGCGAACCAATGAATGGTATTGGTCTCACTACTACATTGGCATCGCCGCTGCGCTAATTATGGTTTTTTCCCTTGCCATCATTGAAGACATTTACAAAGACCGCTCAAATCGCTGGCGCACTATCCATGTCATCTTGAGCTCGATCGCTGTGCTGCTCTTTCTTGGACAGGGAATGACCGGAACCAGGGATTTATTAGAAATTCCTCTGAACTGGCAGAAACCCTATATTTATACCTGTGATTTCACCAATAAGACCTGCCCAAAGCCGTGAGCGATCGCATTACTTCGAGATTCCAGTCTAAAATTAGTATAAATTAGAGCAAGAAACCGGGCTCCTGAATGTAACCAAGTCCTGGTAATCACAGGAATGAGAACGAGAAACCGAGTTTATGATGCCAGGATTGCGTCCGTCATCATCAGTCACCAATCTTAATCATTGCGAGCCAAACCCTGAAGACTAACTTGCAAAATCGACAAACCCAAAATTAGCAAAAACAAAACCAGCCCGATCGTACAAGCATAGCCAATTTCCAAGTCCTTAAAAGCCCGTTCGTAAAGATAATAAACAACAGTCTTAGAACTATTGCGAGGCCCGCCCTGAGTCATAATATAAACTTCTTCAAAAACCTTAGTAGCAGAAATCGCCGAAATTACCGCTACCAAAACTAGATACGGCTTCATCAGCGGCACAGTAATATCCCAGTGCTTTCCCAAACCATCAGAACCATCTATAGCAGCCGCCTCATAAAGTTCTGCCGGAATAGCTTGCAGCCCTGCCAAATAAATCACCATGTAATAACCCAATCCTTTCCAGATAGTAACTGCCATAACGCTAAAGATTGCTAACTTCGGATTAGCCAACCAAGAAACAGGAGGTAAACCCAACAATTCCCCCAACTGATTCAGCAGTCCCGTCTCAGCAAACAGCCACTTCCAAGCAATCCCGGCGACAACCATTGAAATCACCGCCGGCGTGTAGTATGCTGCTCGAAACCAGTTCATCCCCTTAAGTTTTTGGTTGCACAAAATCGCCATTCCCAACGGTAGAACAACCAATACAGGCACAACGCAGGTGAGATACAGCAGCGTATTCGTCAAAGTTTGCCAAAAGGTGCGATCGCCCCACAACCTCTCAAAATTCTTTAAACCCACCCACTGCGGCATTTGAGTTAAATCATATTCGTAGTTGGTAAAACTCAAATAAAAAGCTTGCACCGCCGGCCACAAAACAGTCAAACTCAAAATAAATAAAGCAGGTAGCAAAAACAAATAAGGAGTCAGGTTGCGTCGGGAAAAAGTCACAGACATAAATTAATTAGTAGTTATTAGTTATTAGTTATTGGTGATAACTGGTTCCCAGACTCAGCCTGGGAACCAGTTATTTCTTAGTCTGCGGAGGCAGACTTCGTTTGTGTAGACGCGGTTTCAAGCGCCGAGTAATAAGGGAGTAACAAACTAATCAGCCCCTACAAACAATTGTTATTTAACTCCTGCAAACAAACCCTGCCATTCTCCCGGAGAAGTGGCATTTTCCCCCTCTTTCACCTCAAAAGTAACGTTGCAAGCTTGCGGTTGTTCCAAAGCCTGCACACACAATTCTGCAATATCTTCCCGACTGACTTTGCCCCTAATATTGTCTCCTTGCTCAAATATTAAAGCTTTACCTCCCGGTTCTTCAGTCAAAGCGCAAGGTCTGACAACAGTATAAGGTATGCCGCTCGATCGCACACAATCTTCCCCTTTCAACTTCCAAGTCAAAATCCCCCCCAACATATCATTCATCCTGACAGCAGGCGGTTCTTCTTCCAAGTTAATTCCAGGGCGGCCCGGGCGGGTAACTCCTGCCGAACTCACCATCACAAATCGCGGCAACTTCTGTCCCCCATAAGCTTTAATCGATTCTAACTCCAGTTGAAAAATACCCGGTGTAAATTTCGGGTTGAGCCCGCCGTCATATTCAAACTTGCTCAACATTAACTGAAAAGAAAAAATACTGCTGCCATCAAATTTAGAGCCATCCTTAACAGTTTTCGCGCGGAATACTGGAATTAACTCATCGAAAGGAACGGTGACAGTAATCCAGGTATTGTAAACAGTATCAAACGAATAGCAATAGCCAATTCCATCCCATTTAGCTTCGTTGCGAACAATCAATTTGTAGCGCTTGCCGTCTCCTTTGACGCGCAGGTGGAGGCCGCTAAATCCTGTGAGATTGAGGGGAGTATCGAAGTTGCGGGTACGCACCGAAGCAAAGCCGCCCGAGTTGGCAGTAGAAACATTGCCTGTGAATATAGCTGTATTGTCTGTCAGCCGGATCGAACTTTCGCTAGTGCCACCCATCACGATGTCGTCCAGGGCCCCCCAAGTTTCTTTTAAATCTTGGCTGGGTTTTGTGAAGTCAAAAATTGTTTTGTCGCCTGGTTGAATTAGCTGGCGGCGAACCGCTTGGACTAAATTATTAAGGCCTTTGTATTCGACTATTTCGGGAACATCCACAACTTCCGGCATATAAAATTTGATGCCTTGATAGTATTTTTCCCTGGTTGGGGTGTCTCCTTCTACTGGTTGAACTTTGGTGCCGGTGCAGCAAATAACTGCTTCCACACCCTCGGTTACTAGCGGTGTTAGCGTCTCTGGCAGAGTGATATCTCCTTCGACTAATTCGACATTATTGCCGAGAATTTCTGTTGCTCTTTTGGTATCTCTGACAAGGGCTCGCACTCTAATTCCCCGCTGTTGCAGCCGCTTGACAACTCGCTTCCCGACGCCGCCGGTGGCACCGGCTACCAGTATCAGCTTGGGTTGGTCTTTTTTAGTTTTGCTGCTGCTTCCAAAGAGTTGTTGCAGCCAGCTAATGCTGCCAATGAAGGGAATGACGCCGAAATAAGCCAAGGTTTTGAGAAACCGGCCGGCATCCCATTGGGCGGTTTTTTTTTCAGTCATACTAGCTTCCTCTGAATTGGCTCAAATCTACTTAGCTGCTTTTGTATTTTAATCGAATTTTCGATTTTTGAATTTTGTCGATTTCCTACTTTCGGGATAGCTTCGCTAGCGCGGACTTTTTTTCACTTGACAATGGGTTTAGGATGAGTTTGGCTTAAGGGAATCTCAATAATGAACTCGGTTCCCTCTCCGGGGGCTGAAATGCAAGTCAATTTGCCACCGTGTTGTTCTACCGCAATTTCGTGGCTAATAGCCAAACCTATCCCCGCACCTTTGCCCACCTGTTTGGTGGTAAAAAAAGGCTCAAAAATTTTCTGGCGAACTTTTTCTTCCATGCCCCAACCGTTGTCCTTGATCCGAACTGCTACGGCTTTTTCTCCCGGACAAAGTTCAGTCACAATCCGAATTTGTCCGTACTTAACTGGCTCTTCTTTGTCCCCGCCGTGCGACGATAAATTATTGTTGACAAAAGCATCTTCGAGAGCATCAATTGCATTTGCCAGTACATTCATAAATACTTGGTTGATTTGAACTGCGTAACACTCAACCAAAGGCAAAGAACCATATTCTTTGATGAGATGAATTGCTGGGCGATCGGGCTTCGGTTTTAGTCGGTTGCTCAAAATCAGCAAAGCGCTGTCCAATCCGTCATGAAGGTCAACTGGTTTAATCTCGGCTTCGTCAATTCTCGAAAAGTTTCGCAGCGACTGAACTATCTCGCGGATGCGGTTAGCTCCTACTTTCATTGAACCCACCAACTTCGGTAAGTCTTCCACTATAAACTCTAATTCTACGGCTTCTATTTCTGCCTGAATTTCGGGCGAAGGTGAGGGATAGTGCTGCTCGTAAAGCTGCAATAAATTGATGAGTTTTTGAGTGTATTCGTTGGCATAGCTAAGATTGCCGTAGATGAAGTTAATCGGGTTAGTGACTTCATAAGCTACAGCCGCCACCAACTGTCCTAAACTTGACATTCTTTCGCTTTGCACCAATTGAGTTTGCGCCCGCTGAAGCTCGGACATTGCTGTTTTTAAATTAGCTGTTTTTTCGCGTTCTCTGGCGACTGAGGCTTCTAGTGCTGTATTTAATTTTTCGAGTTTTTCGGCTTGACGCAGCACTATATTAATCATTGCTTTTTTCAGTTCTAATGCAGCGTCTATTTCGCATTGTTTCCAAGGCAATGATTTATACTTCACATTTTCTTGCCACAGAGCGAAGGATTTCCGAGGAGACAGTCGATGACTGCCATCTTCATCTATTTGAACTTTTTTGTTGGGGTTCCCCGCCCAATTTACCGTCTTAATTACTTCCGGTCGAAACCACAAAACGTATATTTTCTGAGTTGGCGATATTGCTATGGCCAAACACCCGCTGGCCGTGTCTTTAAATTCCTCAGCTTCTGGATAGCATTTGGTGAGGGAGTCTGTATAAAAAATTTCTTTCTTTAAATGTTGTTGCACCCACTGTGTTAAGTATTTGAGTGCTTCTCCTTGAGGTGTTTGCCCTACTTGATAGCAATTGTCTCCAAATACTATGACTGCTCCTTGGGCGTTGACTGCTTCTAGCAAATTATGCTGACATTTACCTAACACTTGTGACAAGTTGTCGGAGGTGGATATGTCTTCAAAAATCTTGGTTTGAATGGATTTCAAGTGTAGTTTATAGTCGTAGTCTTCGTTTCCTTCTTTTGATTGCAGTTCTAAGGACATTACTTGCCCGATAAATTCGCAAGCTGCGCGCAATTCATAGTTGAGGTGTTTTGGTGTATAGTTGTGGCACGCAATCAATCCCCACAGTTTTTTGTCTTTGATTAATGAGATTGACATCGAAGCTGCAACTCCCATATTTTGCAGGTATTCTATGTGAATGGGAGAAACGCTTCTCAACACGCTGAAACTCAGGTCTAGGGGCTGGGTGGTAACAGCATTGTTTCCCGAAACAAGGGGGACGGGTTGATAATTAATATCTGGGATTAACCTCAGCCAATTTAACGTATACAGTTGTCTGGCTTGTTTGGGGATATCTGAACTGGGGTAGTTTAATCCTAAGAAAGCACTCAGCATTTCTGCTTTGTCTTCAGCGATCACAGCGCCGTTGCCTTCGTGGTCAAATTGATAGACCATCACTCTATCAAAACCCGATATTTTTCTGACTTCTTCTACAGTTATTTGAGATAATTCTTTGAGATTGTGGGCGCTTTGAATTTTGCTGACAGTGGCTCTCACTGAATGATAAAAACTAAAAACAGAAAGATTTTCTGGGCTTGTGGCTAATTCCAACTCGACCATCAATACTTCTTCTACTCGGTGGAGGATGCAGTCAAATTCTAAATATTTACCTTTGTTTATGACAGAGAGTTTAATGGGATTAACGATTTTTAAGTTTTCATTACACAAACAAAGCTTGAGTTTTTTTAGTTGAACTCGATTGAATAATAAGCTCAAATTTCGACCGATCGCATTTTCCGGATCTAGTCCTAACAAATCTTGGGTATTTTGGCTGACTTGCAGTATTTCTAGTTCTGGTTCTCGTACAACAAGTAGCACTCCGTGTGGCTGAATGTGCCCCGATATATGAATGGGTTCTCTGTCGCAGTTTGTCAAGTCAACTTCTTCGAGTGCGGGAATTGTGATTTGTTGATCCATTTTCTTTGTCTTCCGCTGTAAAATTTCGAGAGGGTTCTATTGATTTGAGATTTGAGAGCAAATTGGCTTTTTCATAATAATCTCATATTGTTCGATCGCCTAACAGCTCGATCCCTTGACGGACACGGAGAATCAATCATCCGATAATTAGCGAATCAAAAATGATTTAGTCTAAAATCAGCCTGCCGTATTTGTTGCTGTTAGACCAGCCTCAGCCTTTTAAAACTTTTACCGACTTGGCTCTTCTATACTATCGCTTCCCGATGTTAATTATCATAGCAATTGTTGCCATTCTTCAAATATGTTTAATAATTTTCCCAAACTTTAATATTTGTGGTAAAATTTGGCCTGCGGGAAAAGGGGGAGAGAAATGCGTCTCCAGAGCGGCCTACTTAGGGAAATATTAAGTTAAGGTAAGGGTGACAAGATATAAAAGTCAAGTCACGCTAAGCTCTTTAAGTATATCCAACAGGCCCGACAATTAGACTGATGATCGACTTCAATACAGTTACCGAGTTTTCTTGTACCCACTGCATAGCTATCTGTGCCTTTTTAGTTCCGGCAAACTTGCTGACTACTTTGCAGACAGTGATTTTGACAGCACTAAACCGACCTCGAATACAAATTTGGGCGTCTGTGGTTGTCGCCAGCCTTTGGGCTACAGCAATGATATTTCACGTTTTTAGCTGGTTCGCGATCGGGGTAGTAATGCCTCCGACATACATCTTGTTAGTGATGGGAATCACTTGTCTGACAATCAATGTCTGGGCGATCGCTCATCCTACAAGCATGATGCAATTAATTCGAGTTGCGGTATCAGTTTTTAGGGGAGCTTTCAGAAGGAAGAATGATTTAGTTATCTAGAAACTAAAAAAAATGGCTGGGGCTAATGTGAAAGGTTTCAGGGAAAATATTGGTTTCTGAAGCAAGTTGTTCTGGTGCAAAATCGTACTTCCGAGGTATGAGTTTTCAGCGGTTATTCCGGTTCCCGATCGCGACATTGTTCAGGTTCTTCCGGGCCGCGGGGATGGATCGTGCAGTTGAGCAGGTAGCCGCCATCGCTTCTGCCGTAATAGTAGCGGCATCCGGTGCAAATTGCGGGACGTTCGATCGCACGTTGGTAAACCGGATAATCCGCAGTCGCCAGTAGCGAAAAGTCGCGTTGCGTCTGAACAGTCCCGATAAGAGCGCCGGAAAGTTCGACAGCTTGGCGGATGTTTTCGATCCTAGTGTAAGGCGGCAGGTAAATGTCAATACAAAGGCGTAGGCCCTGGCTATCCTGCTCGTGGCGTGTAATAGTGCCTCCGAGCAAACCGACGTGCGAAGCAATAGCGGACGAAAATTCGCTCAGGGAGGTGCAGTAACCGGAGAAAACGTGAATATGTTCGTCCGTAGTAGCTCTCACAGTCAGGCGAGTGGGAATTCGCAATCTCAGGTAAGCGTCGAGTTCGTCAAAAACCGGTTCGGCGAGGGAGAGCATTTGGTTTGCGTCTTCGTGGTTGAGCCCAAAACCCTTAGAAACCTTTGACACGAGGGCTGCTAAAATATCAAAAACTTCGGTTAAGAGCGATTGCAGCCTGCTATCAATGGCGATCGGACATTCTCTGAGCAGCTTTAAATAATCCTCCAACCGATGAGCAATTCGCTGAATGCTGCTAAATCCAAGCATAGCTGCTCCCCCTTTAATCGAGTGCGAGGCTCGGATGAGCTGGTGTAATCTTTGGGGAGCGGGCACGGTGTTTTGCAGATATTGCAAGCCTTGTTCGATAATTTGGATCTGTTCTGTGGCTTCTTCGATAAAGTAGCCGATGATCCGCTGTAGTTGTTCTGGCAGCATAATTTTATTCTCCGAAAGGCACGCGAGTATTATTAGTCATTACTCAGACCTTTGATAGTTTTGAATCGATATTTAACTGACGAGTTATTTTGGTTTTTAAGCCCTAATCTGTTTTATTCTGACTCACGGCAACAGTAGTGGCAATGTCGAAAACTGTTAACTCTTAACTGGTGACAGTGATTTTTTTTACTCCGAAGGTAGCGGTTGCTACCCCCAACAGCAGCACCGCAGCACCTGCGAGTACCGCCGGCCCCGGCACTTCCCCAAACAGCAAATAACCCAAAAAACTCGCCGCCACCGGTTCAAACAAGATGGCAAGAGTTACCAGAGTTGGGGAAATCTGTACTACAGCCCAGTTCAAAATGGTGTGGCCGACTAATTGAGGCAAAGCCGCCGTTAACAAAATATAAAAATATACAATGTCGGGGTAATTAGTATAAGTAGTGCCGAAGGCGAAGGGGAGAGGCAGCAGGACGATCGCAGCCACAGTATAGGCGATCGCGATATAGCCACCAATTCCCAGTCCCCGCCGCTGAGCTTCCCGGCCCAGCAGCAAATACAAGCTGACCGCCCAGGAACCAGCCAGAGCGAGGAAATCGCCAAGGAGTTGGCTGCTGCCAGCATCGGCTGCGCCCGTGCTTCCAAGGGCGATCGCCATTCCCCCAGCAAGAGCTATAGTAATGCCAGCGATCGACATTTTGCTGAGTTTTTCGCCGAACCAGAAGCGCGACAACAGCGCTACCCAGACAGGATTAGTGGTGACAAGAGCAGTCGAGGCGGCGATCGAAGTATAAGAAAGTGAGGTAATCCACAGCGCAAAATGCAGGGCGAGACACAAACCCGCAGCAGCAGCATAGCGCCGAGCTCCCGGTTGCAGGGCTTTCCACTGAATTTTCCGCCAAGCAGGAAGCAGAATTAAAGCAGATAAAGTCAGGCGAGAAGCCGCAAGTACCAGACTGAAACCAAAGCCGCCCGCGCCTGCTTTCAAGTTAGCCAGCCGAATTAAGATTGAGGAAGTTGAGACGGCTAAAACCCCGATAATTAACACTAGGGCGATCGACCAATTCGGCGGTTGTTTCGGAAGATTCATTTTGGGGGAATTGGTAATTGGTAATTGCCTAAAGTAAGATTTACATAGCAATTTTCGCACAAATCCTGAACTCTTTCTCTTCTCTTCCCTTCTCCTCTCTTCCTTCGCGTCCTTCGTACCCTCGCGGTTCGTTAAAAAAAGCCCGCTCGCAAATCACAAAAAATTGCTATACTCAAGAAATATTAATGTAGAGCGCGCCTAAAATTAGATTACCTCTGTTATAGTTTCAATACCGCCGACAACGATTTCTCCACTTACAATTTATAACTATCTATGGCTCCTACAGTTTTGATTACAGGCGCTTCTCAAGGAAGCGGCAAAGCAACAGCAATTTTATTTGCAAGTAAAGGCTACGATGTAGTGATGGTAGCTCGCCAGCCAGAGAGATTGGCAGCAGCAGCGGTTCAAGTGCAGCGAGAAGGCACTTCCGCTGTAGCTATTCCGGGGGATGTTGGCGACATTCAACAAGTGCGCGCGATCGTCCAAAAAGCCCTAGATACCTGTGGCAGCATCGATGTTGTGGTTAACAATGCTGGCATTTGTCTCACGGGGGCGATCGAGCACACTACCTCCGAAGACTGGCAGCAATTAATGAATACCAATTTTTGGGGCTGCGTTAACACAATTCAAGAAATGTTGCCACATTTTCTGGAACGAAAAACAGGGACAATAGTCAATGTTGGTTCCATTGGTGGCAAAATGCCTTTGCCTCAAATGACTGCTTATTGCGCCAGCAAATATGCCGTAACCGGTTTAACAGAAAGTTTGCGCTTGGAATTGGCGCCTCAAGGTATTCACGTTTGCGCCGTGCATCCTGGCCTGATTAATAGCGATTTTTTAGAAAGAGCTCAATTTCGCGATCGAGACGAACCCGCAGTCGAATTGCGTCGTCAGCAAATGAGCAAAATGCTGAAATCTGAGTGGGCAACTCAGCCAGAAGATATTGCTAAAGCTATCTGGGATGCTGTGAAAAATCAGCGTGCAGAAGTTACCGTCGGCCCTGCTTTTTTGGCATCGGAAGCTTATCGGTTGTTCCCCGGTTTGATGCAGTGGGCAATGGAAAAACGCAACTGAAGAACAGGCAAGATGCCTGTTCCACAAAAACTAAGTTTTTTTGTGGAACGGGCATCTTGCCCGTTCTTGAGAGATAATTAATCAATTAGCTGCTTCAAAGCAAAGAACTAGCATTAATAAAACGACCGTTTAAATCGGCTGGGGTCACATTCAACACAGTACCCAACAAAGCATTAGTAAAACCGAATCTAATATTAGTAGCTTCCACACGGCCGTTGCCATCGGGATCGAGACTTTGCCGCGAGATCCCGCCCTTGGCTAACAAACTCGTTCCCCCCGTTATAGTTGCAGGATCGATCAGCAGCAGTCTCGGATCGTTCAAGCTATAACTTACTTCTTCCAAGGAGATATTGCTGCTGGTAAATGCCACACTAATTCCAATCGAATCGCTAGACTTATCAAAATCCACAATTACCGCGTCAGGAACTTCAATTCCAACTACTCTGCTTCCCGCTTGATCGACTCTCAGAACAAATACATCGCTCCCTGCACCACCTTGGTAAATATCCACATCTCTGTCGCCAATTAAAGTATCATTACCGTCACCGCCCACTAACAAATCAACACCTTGTCCTCCGCGCAGGAAATCATTTCCCGCACCCCCATCAAGGAAATCGCTATTTCTATCTCCTGTCAAGAAATCCTCGCCAATTTCTCCCAAAACATCGTCATCATCTTTACCGCCGTAAATAGAATCATTGCCGACACCGCCTAACAGACTGTCTTTACCATCGTTGCCGAAAATCCGTTCTGCATCTGACGAGCCCGTGACAGTATCATTGCCGCCCAGCATCCAAAGTCCCCCAGGAAAACTAGCCAGTTGTCCTGGTGCAAGTGTAATATTTTCAGAAGAATTGTCTCCTAACAAACGAGAGGTGTCTGAATTATCTGGTGTGAGTACCATATTTGTAAACTTTGTGCGATGTGAGCATGGATATTGTGCAATATTCTACAGTTTAAGCTGTCGCGCATTTAAATTGCATATTAGAGGCGGGCGGGACGCCCAACCCCTACTCCCCACAAAAGTTTGATTGTTTTTTGACATACAATTTAAAGGCAGAACAGCTTAATAGGGTGCGCCCGAACACAGTGACTTTCTCACTCGCGATCGAGCAATCCCTGGCGCACCCTACTAGACAGCTCGATCGCTCCATCTTGGCACAAGTCTGATGGAAATACCCTAGATTAAAATAAAAGTTACAATTTGAGCCGATGCCAATTATCTTAGTTGAAGACTTGAGCAAAGTTTATCCAATAGCGATTAAAGAACCGGGACTTAAAGGAACAGTGCGGCACTTTTTTAACCGCACTTACCGCAATATCAAAGCAGTTGAGGGCGTTTCTTTCAGTATTGAACCGGGGGAAGTCGTGGGGTTTCTAGGTGCTAACGGTGCGGGCAAAACTACTACGCTGAAAATGCTGACTGGTTTGATTTATCCGTCTGCGGGTACTGTGAGAGTGTGCGATCGTACTCCTTTCCGTCGCGAAGCCGATTTTCTGCAAAGAATCACCTTAATCATGGGGCAGAAACAGCAGTTAATTTGGGATTTACCAGTGCTTGACTCTCTGCGAATCAATGCCGCTGTCTACGGTATTCCCGATACAGATTATCGGCGGCGAGTCGGAGAATTGACAGAAATGCTGTCACTAGAAGGTAAGTTAAATCAGGCGGTGCGAAAGCTGTCTTTAGGCGAACGCATGAAAGCTGAATTGATGGCCGCACTAATGCACCAGCCAGAGGTATTATTTTTAGATGAACCGACTTTAGGTTTGGATATAAACGCACAGTTTAGCGTCAGGCAATTTCTGCGAGAATATAACGAGCGCTATCAAGCAACAGTGCTGTTGACGAGCCATTACATGGCTGACATTACTGCTTTGTGCAAGCGCGTTTTGTTAATCCATGAAGGGCAATTAGTTTATGATGGCAGTTTGGACGGATTGCTCGATAGGTTTGCACCTTATCGGGAAGTTCAGGTAAAATTAGCTAAGCCGCTGGCAAAAGATAGTGCTTTTGCTTACGGGGAGGTAGAATCTATTGAGGGAAATTCTGTACGGTTTTTAGTCAAAAGGGAGGAGCTGACGGTGAGCGTGGCGAAGATTTTGGCGGAGTTGGAAGTGATAGATTTGACTGTTACTGATCCGCCAATTGAAGAGGTAATCGGTCGCGTTTTCCGCACGGGAAAAGTGTAGAGATTCCCCCCTAGCTCCCTTAAAAAGCAGGGTGGTTTTATTGTCATCCTAGAAATAGGTACGTAGTTGGGCTTTAGCCCTCTTTATATATACGTCTAAAAAGGGCTAAAGCCCAACTACGTACCTTTACTTCTCGTTACCAGGCTCTGCCTGGGAAGGCATATCCGGAGGCTCTGCCTCCCTCTTTTAGTTGGATCGAATATTTTTTTTGTGGCAATTGATATGAAAAAAATCATCAGAATTACTAAAACTTTGTTAGTTACCTACTACGCTTATATGCTCGAATACCGGGCAGAATTGTTTTTGTGGGCGCTGTCTGGAGCTTTGCCGTTTATCTTGATGGGTGTCTGGATGCAGGCGGCCGAGACTGGTCAATTTGGGCTGAAGTCGATCGACTTTGCCCGTTATTTTTTAGCGGCTTTCATTGTCAGGCAAACAAATGTAGTTTGGGTGATTTGGGAGTTTGAAAAGGAAGTAGTGCAAGGCCGGCTATCTAATAGATTGTTGCAGCCTCTCGACCCCGTATGGCATCACTTTGCATCTCACGTTTCCGAAAGGTTTGCGAGGCTGCCCTTTGTATGCGGATTAGTGCTGCTGTTTTTTGCACTTTACCCGCAGGCTTTTTGGCTGCCGAGTTTGGGCAGGTTTTTGCTGTTTTTGTTGGTTATCGTCTTGGCTTTTTGCTTGCGGTTCCTGATACAGTATACCTTTGCGCTGTTTGCTTTTTGGCTGGAAAGGGCAAGTGCGATCGAACAATTCTGGTTTTTAATTTACCTGTTTTTATCGGGACTTATCGCACCGCTAGAAGTGTTTCCCGCACCCGTGCGCGAAGTAGTTTTGTGGACGCCTTTTCCTTATTTGATTCATTTTCCCGCTTCAATCTTGATAGGATTGCCCGTAGATGTAGGCCGCGGTTTGTTGGTAATGTTGGGTTGGAGTGCGGTATTTTTTGTGGGGAATCGCTGGCTTTGGCGCCAGGGTTTGAAGCAGTATTCCGGCATGGGCGCTTAAATAATAATTAAAAATTAGAAAACTGTAAGGTGCGTCACAGTAAAAATGTTAATCGTTTTATCAAAAAGACTTAGCTGACGCACCATACTTAACTGTGGAGTAAATCTCAAATCTCAAATCTCAAATCTCAAATCCACTGACGCACCTACTTAAGTCGATCGCACACATCATGCAAAAATGCAATCGGGAGTATTCGACAATTGCATAAACATCAATTTTTTGTATATATAAGTACAAAAATTTACAATAAAGTCTTATATTAATAAACCCAACGACTGATAAACGGGATAAAAGAGATTCTAATGACAGCCCAAAAAAACCTCATTGTAATCGGCAATGGCATGGTAGGTCACAAGTTCCTAGAGTTAATGGTCAGCTCGGATGCTGCCAAAAACTGGAATTTAATTACTTTTTGTGAAGAACCGCGCGTTGCTTACGATCGCGTAAACCTCAGCGGATTTTTCTCTGGCAAAACAGCGGGAGATTTATCTTTAGTTGCACCCGGATTTTACCAAGAAAACGGCATCCAAATTGACATCGGCGACAAAGCAGTCGCCATTAACCGGGAACACAAAATAGTCTCTTCAGCCAACGGTTTAGAAGTTCCCTACGACAAAATTGTTCTCGCGACCGGTTCCTATCCATTTGTGCCATCAATTAAAGGCAAAGACGCTACAGGAACTTTTGTTTACCGGACAATTGACGACCTGGAAGCGATGTCAGATTACGCTAAAAATTGCCAAACTGGTGTAGTAATTGGCGGCGGCTTGTTAGGTCTAGAATGTGCAAACGCGCTCCAAAATATGGGTCTAAAAACTCACGTAGTTGAGTTTGCATCGCGGCTGATGCCCGTGCAAGTTGACGAGATGGGCGGTGCAATTCTCCGCAGCAAAATAGAAGATTTGGGGGTTTCGGTTCACACCAGCAAATCTACAACAGAAATTGTCAGCGAAGATGGCAAAGTTACTAAAATGCTGTTTGCTGACGGTTCGGAATTGGCAACAGATATGATAGTGTTTTCTGCTGGCATTCGCCCCCGCGACGAAATTGCCAGAAGTTGCGGTATAGAAGTAGGAGAACGCGGCGGCATTGTGATTAATGATAGCTGCCAAACCTCCGATCCTGACATTTATGCGATCGGAGAATGCGCCCTGTATCAAAATCGCATCTACGGCTTAGTTGCGCCTGGGTATACAATGGCAAGCGTAGCAGCAGATATTTTGAGCACTGTAGCGGATGACGGGCAAGATGCCCGTCCCACAAGCACTTTTACAGGTGCGGATATGTCCACTAAACTCAAATTATTGGGGGTGGATGTCGCTAGTTTTGGAGATCCTTTTCCCAAGTCTGGCGATGCTAAAGAAATTGTTGTCACTGACACCTTCCAAGGCATTTACAAAAAATTAGTTTTAAATCAAGACGGCAGCCGAATTTTAGGCGGAATTCTCGTGGGAGATGCTTCGGCTTATGGCACTTTGCTGCAATTCATGCAAAATGAAATTGCTCTGCCGCCGCATCCCGAAGATTTGTTGATGCCACCGCGAGAAGGGGGAGTTCCGGCAGGTTTTGGAGTAGACAGTTTGCCGGATTCGGCTCAGATTTGTTCTTGCAATAATGTTACTAAAGGGCAGATTTGTGCAGCGATTCGCGATCGCAATTTAACCGATGTTGCCAGCGTCAAGAAATGCACTCAAGCTGGGACGGGCTGCGGCGGGTGCGTGCCTTTGGTGACGGATATCTTCAAGGCGGAGATGAAGAAAGCTGGGTTTGCCGTCAAAAATCATCTCTGCGAACATTTTGAATATTCTCGTCAAGAATTGTACCATTTGGTGCGCTCTCAAGAAATTAAAACCTTTGAGGAGTTGATTGAAAGACACGGCAAAGGTAAGGGCTGTGAAATTTGCAAACCCGCTGTTTCTTCGATGCTGGCTTCTACTTGGAATGACCATATTTTAGAGAAGCCTCACGTCGCTTTGCAAGATACGAACGATTACTTTTTGGCAAACATTCAGCGCGATGGTACTTATTCGGTGGTGCCGCGAATACCGGGGGGAGAAATCACTCCCGATAAGTTGATTGTTTTGGGGGAAGTTGCCAGGGATTTTGGGCTTTATACTAAGATTACTGGCGGGCAACGCATTGATTTGTTTGGAGCTCGCGTGGATCAATTGCCGCATATTTGGCGTCGGTTGATTGATGCGGGATTTGAGTCGGGACACGCTTACGGTAAGGCTCTGCGTACTGTCAAATCTTGTGTGGGTAGCACTTGGTGCCGCTTTGGGGTGCAGGATTCTACGAGTTTGGCGATCGAGGTTGAATTGCGGTATCGTGGTTTGCGATCGCCCCACAAGCTCAAATCTGCTGTCTCTGGTTGCACTCGCGAATGCGCGGAAGCTCAAAGCAAGGATTTTGGGATAATTGCTACTGAGAATGGTTGGAATTTGTATGTGTGCGGCAACGGGGGAATTAAGCCACAGCACGCGGTTTTGCTGGCGACGGATATCGATAAGGAAACGCTGATTAAGTATATCGATCGATTCTTGGTTTTCTACATCCGCACGGCCGACAGATTGGAACGCACTGCTACTTGGTTGAACAAACTTGAGGGCGGGATTGAATACTTGAAACAGGTAATAATTGAGGATTCTCTGGGCATTTGTGCTGAATTAGAAGCGCAGATGGAACATTTAGTGAATACTTATCAATGTGAGTGGAAAACGACGATTGAAGACCCGCAAAAAGTGCAGCGGTTCCAGCATTTTGTGAATTCCGATTTGCCAGATCCGAGTATTGTTCGTGTTGCGGAACGGGGACAAACGCGGCCTCCTTACGAACATGAAAAATCTTTGGTTGGAGTATCGGAATAATCGATCCCCCCTAGCCCCCCTTAATAAGGGGGGGACAAGAGTATTAATCTCGTTCCCAGGCTCTGCCGGGGAATGAATTCCGGGAGGCTCTGCCTCCTTCCGCGAGGCATCCTAGAACCGTGAGGCATAGCCTCAAAACCTACGTTATCAGGCAGAGCCAAGGAACTAGATTGAAGTAAACTAACAGGAAAAGAAAATGGTTCAATCATTATCGGTTTCCGATACAGTAACAACTTGGGTAGATGTGTGTTCTCTCGATGCGATCGCCCCTTATACTGGAGTTTGCGCTTTAGTAGCAGGCGAACAAGTGGCCATTTTCCGAGTGGGAAACGGGGATGAAGTTTATGCGCTTAGCAATTACGACCCGTTTAGCAAAGCTTTTGTTTTGGCGCGGGGAATTGTGGGCGATCGCAACGGCACTCTCAAAGTTGCTTCTCCCATTTACAAACAAAACTTTAGCCTTACTACCGGGCAATGTCTGGACGATGAAACGGTAAAAATTCCGACTTTTACGGTTCGGGTTGCTGCCGATCGCGTCCAAGTAGCTGTTAGTTAGATTCAGCGGCTTAATTGTTCGATCGCCATCCGCCACCACCTAACATTCCTGTGGGTGCTGGCGGATTTTGCATTGGGACGCTCCAGAGTCAGTATTTTTCGTATAAAATAGAGTCGATTGGCTCCATACTCCAGGCTCGGTCAAAAAAATCTAAACTAATACCGGAGCTGATGCGAGGATTGTCAATGCAAACAAACTTCAGGGGCAGGGTATCGGTATGTTGTTAAAAAAACTTGTTTCCGAAAATAATCCCCAGACTGTAGCAGAGTTAATCCATGCCCAACTCAAAATCGGTCAACTGACTTGGGGCGAACTCAACGCACAAATTTTCGGCCAGCACTGGCGGGACGCATCTTTGCACGAAGTCCTCAGAGAAATTGCAGCCAAGCTCGACAAAGAAACAGCGAGCGAAATTATAGAATATCTCACAGATCAAAACGGTCAACCAGAAAAATTTATTAATTTGTTTTTAGCAGCGCAATGCCTGTTAAAAGTTAAAAATGATGTTAATAAAAAAACAGAAAAAAAACTGTTAAACGCTTTAAAAAAGTTATCGCAATACGGTACGGGTTTCCTGATTCTTTATCAAAGCGCTCAAGAATTGCAGGAAACTTATCAAATTCGCAATCGATCGATCGCGGCGATCGCCCAAACTTGGAAAAACGACCCGCAAACCCTGCCTTGGCTGAAAATACTCGCTCACTCCAGCGACTGTGGCGAAGTCCGGGCCACAGCAGTCGAAGCAATAGCGCGTGGTTGGCCAGAGCAGCCAGAAATTTACCTGATGCTCAAAAACCTCGCCAAATCCGATGGAAGCTGGGCAGTGCGATCGACCTGTGTGCGAGAAATGGCTTGTGGTTGGTCAGACACGAGCGATACCTTGCCGCTGCTGACTGCCTTGGCTCAGTTTGATCAAAGTCCCGCAGTTCGCACCGCAGCACTCCAACAGTTAGCCTCTAATTGGCCCGATCGCACAGATACCTTGCTGCTGCTGAGAAACGCCGCCGAATCCGACGAAAATTTGGGAGTGCGAGTCGCAGCGTGGCAAGAAATAGCCAGACGTTGGCACAGCCTTTTAGGCACGGCCTCCCTGCTCAAAAACCTTGCCCAGACAGGAAGTTCTATCCTGCGAACCGTAGCGGTGCGGGAGTTGGCAGCGGGCTGGCCTGCTGCAGCCGACGTTTGCCTCTTGCTGAAAACCCTAGCCGAATCCGACAGCAGCAAAGAAGTGCGGACAGCAGCCTTAGAAGAATTGGCCTCGCACTGGCCCGACGAACCAGACATTTACCCGCTGCTGAAAACTAAAGCCGAGTCAGACGCGAGTTCGAGCGTCCGGCGCGCAGCAGTGCAAGCAATTGCCTCTGGCTGGCCCGGGAACCCCGAAACTCTGACTTTTTTGAAAAATATAGCATTGGGCGATCGCGACGCCGACCTGCGCGAAATAGCCCTAAAACAGATAGCCGCAGGTTGGCCCGACCACCCAGAAACCCTGCCCCTGCTGAAAAAAATAGCTGATTCCGAGGATTACTGGACTGTGCGGCAAGTAGTAGTGGAAGCTGTCGCCGCACTGGCGTCAGCCAGTCTCGAAGTCTTTGCTTGGTTGCAAAATCTCGCCGAGTCAGACAGACACCTCAACGTCCGAGAAACTGCGGTGGAAGAGATCGCAAAACGCTGGTCTCACCGGGGCGAGACGCTGCCTTTCCTCAAAAGCCGGGTCGAGTTGGAGCATGATGCTCACTTGCTGAGCGTGCTGATGCGATCGATCGTGCGGCGCTGGCCCGACGACCCGGAAACCTTGCCTTGGCTGAAAATTGAGCTCGATTCTGGGGAAGCGCTAGTGAGGGAAGCGGCGGTGCTTGAACTCGCTTATAACTGGCCAGATAATCCTGAAACTTGGATGCTGCTGGAGGCTAAAGCAGAGGGCGATGAGAGTCCCGCTGTCAGGCAAATCGCTTTGCAAAACTTAGCGCGCGGGTGGACAAATCAGTCTCAAACTTTCGAGTGGCTCAAAAGTAGAGCTCAAAAAGATGAAGATTCGCAGGTGCGGGCGATCGCCCTGGTAGAGTTAATGCGGGGATGGAAAGACGAGCCGGGAATGTTTGAGTTTTTGCGCGATCGAACTTTGAGCGATCCTGAAAATCAAAACGGTTCTTTTCCTTACAATCCCAGATTTACAGCACTCGAAGCGATTATCGAACATTATCCCGAAAATCCGGGAGTTGTGCCCTTGTTGCGATCGCTTGCAGTTTCCGACGCAGAAGAGCAAGTGCGGGCCTTAGCGGGTCGCCGGCTACGCAGCCAAGAGTGGTAAGTAGAAACAATCCTTTAGACACCTCGGAAAATTAATCATGCCTGCTCTTATTTCTGGAGTTTGAGGAAGCTCCAACTTTAGATGTTTAGGCATAACTTGTCTTCATTGCACTCTTAACATTCTTTCTGTATATCATTCCGGCGCAGCCGGAAGAGATATTAACAGTTAACACTGGGACTAACTCAAACGAGTGACACTCAAATGAGTGACACTCGAAAAAGTGACTGTGCATCCACAAATCCCACCAGTTATACCTGAAATATCAAACACCAAAACTTAAATGTTGAAAGGAACCACCTTATGTACACCGAAGAAAGAAGCTTGAACAATGAAACTATGGCTCTCGTCGCCGATACTACTTCTCAATCAACTCTGGCATTTGCTGAAACCACTGGAGTAAACAAACCCACATTACAAATGGGTTCAACAGGTCAAGCTGTCAAGGAACTACAACAGCTTCTATATCATTGGGGTTATTATTTCGGGCCGATTGACGGTATTTTCGGCGTCCAAGTTCAAAACGCGGTCAAAGGCTATCAACACCGCGTCTTTTTAAAAGAAGATGGGATTGTCGGCCCTATCACTTGGGAAGCACTATACTCTGGTGCACCTGTGAATATGCCGGTAGTCATGAAGGGCAGTTCTGGTAATGCTGTTAAAATTGTTCAGAATGTCTTGAAAATCAATGGATACTATTTCGGATTCATTGACGGATTCTTCGGGCCGATGACAGATGTAGCCGTGCGACAATTGCAACTGAGCAAGGCTTTACCGCAAGATGGAATTGTCGGCTACAGAACTTGGCACGCCCTCAGCAAGTTACCCCACTAATGACGGGTTGGATTCATATCTATTCCGGTTGCATAAGCGAAATAATTGTTGACTGTTGACTGTTTAGTCCGGAACCAAAAACTGAATGATTGAGTGTTAACTGTTGACTCGATTTTATTATTCCGATGCAACCGGAAACCATATGATGACGTTGGCTGTTGGTATTTTGATGCTGTATGAGTTAGTTTCAGTTTTGTTGACCATTTAAGCAATATCTAAAGGAGTACGTGTGATGGGTACTAAATTCAAGAGAAGAATTCTCTCAATTGATGGTGGTGGTATTCGGGGTATTATTCCTGCGATCGTTCTCAACTACATTGAAGAGCGCACAGGAAAACGCATAGCAACAATGTTTGATTTTATTGCAGGCACTTCAACAGGAGGAATTTTAGCACTGGGTTTAACTAGAAAGAACTCAGACTCTAGCATCAATCTTGAGCCAGAGTATACCGCTGGCGAACTTGTAAATTTCTATCGCAAATATGGACAAAAGATTTTTAATGAGTATGTTCCACTGGATTTTGATGATTTGCTACAACCCAAGCACAACCCAAAAGGTAGGCAACAAGTTTTAAAGGAGCTTTTAGGTGAAGCTAAGGTTGAAGAGGCATTACGAGAAATTTTCATACCGAGCTATGATATAGAACTCAGAGCACCAATTTTTTTTACAAGCAATCGGGACGCAGAGGAAATCGAAAGTTTTCATAGTCGCAAAGTATGTAGCGGATTCAAAATGTGGGAGGCAGCAATGGCAACTTCTGCAGCACCGACATTCTTTCCACCCTACCAACTCGAAACGGGACATAATACCGATGAGGGATATTACGCTTTGGTAGACGGCGGAATCTTGGCAAATAATCCTGCTTCACTTGCAATGATGGAGGCGATGATTTCTTACAAGAAAAAGACTGGTGAAGAATTACACCGTAAGGATACTCTTGTTGTTTCCTTGGGTACTGGCTCCCTCACTAAGAAATATAAGTATAAAGACGCAAAAAATTGGGGACAAATCAAATGGGCTCTTCCGTTACTTAACGTTTTTCTAGATGGTCAAAGCGAATCTGTTGCGTATCAGCTCAATCAGCTAATGGTGACTAAAGGAGACAAAGAAAATAACAGAAACTACTATCGTTTTCAACTTCAATTGAGTAGCGAGAATAGTCACGATCAAATCGACAACGCAAGTCCCAGTAATATTGATTACCTAGAGAACCGAGGTGAAAAACTGATTGAACACAGTAAGAAAGATTTGGATGAGTTGTGTAAGCTTTTGAAGGAGGAAACTGAACTATATTCTAATCAACCGGACAGTTAAATCGAGATCCGGTTGGAGGATTTTTAATGGGGGTAAGATTTTGTGTGTATTCATTCCCAAAAAAGGACGCTCGCAAACTGCACTGCTTCCCCCATTACCGAACACCGATCGCAATCCGAAGCTGTTTTCTCCCACGTGAGCAACTGTTCCCGAAAAACTTGGTATTGCTTGCGCCGCTGCACGATGCTTGCAGTTTCCGACACCGACAAGCAAGTGCGGGTATTAGCCGATCTCCGGCTGCAAGTGTTAACAATTAACTGTTAATCATTGATTAAAAGGGCGATCGCATACCGCACCGCTTCCCCCATCATTGAACAACGAACGCGATCGGAAGCCGTTTTCTCCCACCTGAGCAACTGTTCCCGAAAAGCCGGGTCTTGCTTGGCCCGCTGCACGATCGCCTGGCTGATGACTTTCTGTTGAATCTGCTCTGTCGGGATACCTTGCTGCTTCAAATAATCCAACAGCCGCTGCACGCTTTCGGCGAATTTATCCGGCGTCTGAGACATCAAAATAAACGAAATTTGGCGCACCATCCGCTGGTAGATTTCCTGTCTTCTGAGCAATATTTCCTTGTGACTCGGCTCCGCCGCCGCACTGTTACTAGGAATAGCCAAGTCTAGCAAACCCAAAATTTCAGCGTCCTTGGCTAAAACCTTTTCCAACATATTTGGATAAAGCTCCAAAATACGATCGCCCAAAATCTTGCCGTTCACCAAACGGTTCGCGCTCAGCCTCAGTAAACTTTGTTCTCCCGCAGACTCAAAAAATTGAACGTGCAACTTAAGTTCGCGGCTCTCCAACTCCACTCGACGCATCGTAAAAACCAAAGCCTCCCAATTAGGAGATTCCGCAAAACACACCTTCACAATAGAACTGTCCTCTTGATGCTGCCGCCCCAATTCCCCAGACTCAAAATCGCGATCAACAGGAAAGCGATTTGCCGCAACTTTCGCAGTATAATCAAACTGAGTAAAAACATAGTTGCAGTCAACTCTCGACAGATCGACATCTTGAACTTGCCAATTTTGAATGCAGCAACCCGTAAGTTGGGCCCCCTCCAAATTCGTCCGAATCAAACGGCACTCAATCAAACAAGCTTCTCTTAAATCCGCCTCACCCAACATCGCATCCATCAAATAAGCGCCACTCAAATCAGCTTTCCGCAAATCTGCACTGCGTAAATTAGCTTCGCTCAAATCCGCCCGCAGCAAATACACTCCTTGCAGGTTAGCTCGCAGCAAAAGTGCCTTCTTAAAACTCGCTTTCAATAAATAAGAACCCGCCAGATTAGCTCGACTCAAATCAGCGTTATCCAGCACCGCCTCAGTCAAATCCGCCCCCGCCAGCACAGCTCGGTGCAAGTCAGCGCCCGTCAGATTTGCCGATCGCATTTGAGCGCCATTCAAGTCAGATTCAATCAAATTTACACCGATTAAAATTGCCGATCGCAAATTCGCTTCCACCAAATGCGCTTCCCGCAAATTAGCGCCCGTTAAATTAGCACCAACAAGACTGGCGCGGTTAAGATTGGCCTCCATCAATTCCGCCGCCATCAACTTCGCACCGTCGAGTTTAGCCCCGGCAAAATTAATTTGGTCAGATTTAACTCCTTGAAGATTAGCACCGCCCAAATCCGCTTCCGGGAACGCGGCCCAATTGAGCTCTGCGACTTCCAAACAAGCAAGGCGCAAATCCGCTTTAGCAAGATTTGCCCCGCTCAAATTTGCCCCGCTCAAATTCGCCCCGCTCAAATTCGCACTGCGGAGATCCGAGCGGCGCAAACAAGCCCCTATCAACTTGGCATTGCTCAAAAAAGACCAGCTCAAATTAGCACCGGTCAAGTTAGCACCAGTGAGGTCTATTTCTCGCAGGTTAACACCGCTTAAACTAGCGCCGCTGAGGTCAATGTGACCAAAGTTGCGCTCTCCCTGTTGATAGCGCTGTAAAAATTCTTGTGTTTGCATTCCGCAGGTTTGGGGGCTGGCAATTTAGCTGTTTTAGGACGCGCGGTTCAATAACTTTAACTCTAAGGTGTGCACGGAACACGATCGGGCTAGGCATGGGGAAACTACCTCTACTACTTACTGGCAGAACTCACGTCCTCCGGGTGATCCGTACCCCCTTTACCCTTATAGATAGCAGCTCAAAGGATTTGTTACGTAAGTTCTCTTTCTACTACCAGCTTGACAGACTTTCGTAACTTCAAGTAGCAGAGTTGATATCTGATACGCTGCCCCGTCGGAGAGTGTTTTTACCTAAAGCGCTGCAATTCTTGCTGCAAGTAGTTTCCCCATTTAGTCGCTAGAGGAATTTCTGTAAAAGGAACCTGCACCGCAGCAGCATCTTTCAACAAAAATTCGAGGGCGATTGGACTTCCCGAACTCGGCGGCGACTCTAAATCAACTGCCTGAGAGTTGACTAACAACCGCAGCGACTGCACGTCTTTTAAAGAAAAAGTTTGCAAATTCACAGGCCCGCTGCGAGTAGGTTTTCCCCAAGTTAAACTGTCTTCTTGCTGACCGAGTACAGCATAAATATCGTACTTGGCTTTAGCGAATTGTTCGGCCCAGACGCGATACGCTTCCAGCTTTTGATACTCGTTCCATCCAGCCCAAGCTAGAGAAATAAAAATTGCCAGCAGCGGCAGCCACATTAAACCTCTTTCCATGCAATACCCTTGTTGAAAATAGTCCAGGTTCTGTTTCTCATCTTCTCTCATGATACAATTAATTGAACTCCTCAAACTTGCTCTGCAATTTAAACTACAAATTAGAGCAATTTTTGTTCGAGCAACAGCCACCCCCGAAAACTACCAAACGCCCGCGTGCGAGATATCCACAAGCCGCAGCAAGGAAAACTGGCGCTGGCGGTGAAAATTGGGTTATTGTGGTGAACACGCCTTCCCTAAACGGACGATCGGCAATGAAAAAGTTTTTCCTTCTGTGCTTATTTTTAATCGGGCTCGGCTGGGCGATTTCTAATTTCCCAGGACTTGCTACTCAAGGCACTTACGACTCGATTGTGCTGGATTTCCGCGAAGATTTGGGTGCTGCTGAGATTGCGAAAGAAGTAAATGCGATCGCCCAACAGTACCAAGTCGCACCGCAACTCAACAGCGAATTCTCAGCGGCAGACAATGTATATGTAGTTAAGGGCGATCGCACTTTGCTAAAAGCCCTGAGAAAATCGAATTTGGCTAAAGATACCGAATACATTGAACCGAACTTTGTCTACAGCGCTTTCGAGATTCCCAACGACCCCATGTATACCAAGCAGTGGAATCTCCGCAGCATCAATGTAGAATCTGCCTGGAACGAAACCAAAGGCAGCGGCACAACAGTAGCGATAATTGACACGGGTATTACTCCAGTCGCTGACTTAAAAGAAACCAAATTTGTACCGGGCTACGACTTTGTAAACGATCGCGCCGAAGCCTACGACGACAACGGCCACGGTACTCACGTCGCAGGTACTGTCGCCCAATCAACTAACAACAATTACGGCGTCGCAGGCATTGCCTACGAAGCAGCTTTAATGCCGCTAAAAGTGTTAAGCGGCAGCGGTGGCGGCACGGTTTCTGACATCGCCGAAGCGATTAAATTTGCTGCTGACAACGGCGCAGATGTCATCAACATGAGTTTAGGCGGCGGTGGCGAAAGTCAGTTAATGTCCGAGGCGATCGACTACGCCCACTCTAAAGGCGTTGTGATCATCGCAGCCGCCGGCAACTCCGGCGACAGTTCCGCTTCCTATCCCGCCCGCTATCCCCACGTCATCGGCGTTTCCGCCCTCGGCCCCGACGACGAAAAAGCCTCTTATTCCAATTTCGGCGCAGGGGTTGATATTGCAGCCCCCGGCGGTTCTGAAATGGGCAAAATCCTGCAAAGTACGATCGACCCGGAAACCGGCGCCGAAGTCTTTGAAGGCTACCAAGGCACTAGCATGGCTTCTCCCCACGTTGCCGCCGTTGCAGCCCTTGTCAAGGCTTCCGGCATCACAGAACCAGACGAAATTCGCAGCGTACTCTTGCAGTCCTCGCGAACTGTCACTGAAGATCCGTTAAACCATTTTGGTTCAGGACACCTAGACGCAGCCGCAGCAGTTCAGCTAGCCCAGCGCGGACAAATCAACTTCCGCGATTTCTTCCGCTGGTTGCGCGATAACGGCTATCTCAGCCCCCGTTTCTGGATTGACGGCGGTGCAGTTGCCCTGTTGCCTAAAATTGCAATGGTGCTCGGTTCTTACCTGCTGGCTTTCTTTATGCGGAATTATTTTCCGTTCCAGTGGACTTGGGGCTTTTCTGGGGGCTTGATGGCTGGTAGTTCTGGGTTCTTTTTCCTGCGGAACTTGTTTGTATTTGACTTGCCGCAGTGGCCGCTGCGGGTGATGGGAAGTTCTATTCCCGAACTCGGCGGTGCAATTAATGGCAGCAGTATGCTGAATCCCTTTTTTGCTAGCGTTTTGATTCCTGGGATTTTGATTGCTTTGCTGTTGGGACATCAACAGTGGAAGTGGATCGCGATCGCAATTTCGATCGGTTTTGCCAGCAGTTTAGCAGTGAATGCTTTTGTGTCTCCCGCAGTCTGGGGATTGGGCACAGGTTTTGTATCACAAACATTCTTGATTGTCAATGCTTTACTGTGTTTCGGACTGGCGCGTTTAGCAATTAAAACAGAGGTGCGATCGGCATGAGTATTACTGTCAAAGGTGAAATTGAACGCAAAGGATTAGGCCCGGGTACTTGGGCTTTGGTTGGCCAAGATGGGGAAACTTACGAACTTAAGGATGCTCCTTCTGACTTGAAAAAAGCTGGTTTGAAAGTCAGCGTTAAAGGTGAAGTCCGCAAGGATGTGATGACTTTTGCTATGATCGGCCCGGTGCTTGAGGTGCAGTCTTTTGAGGTGTTGTAGGTTGATCGACTAATCCAGCTTTCGAGCAGAAAAAACCCCGGCCAAAATTGGCTGGGGTTTATTAATCAGGGTGCATCTACTAATTTAATCTCCCGCCTCATATCACCTCTTTCAGGACACTTTGGCAGAAGTTCCTATAATTTGTGGTGAGGGCGTGTGATCGCAAAAAAAAACCGGCCAAAATTGGTCGGGAGTTAATTAATCAGGGTGCATCTACTAATTTAGTCTCCGGTTCGAGGTGCACCTATTCCGGACTGTTTGGGAAAATTTGGGAAAATTAGCGATTTTGGCTGTAATACGCAAAAAAAAACCCGGCCAAAATTGGTCGGGAGTTAATTAATCAGGGTGCATCTACTAATTTAGTCTCCGGTTCGAGGTGCACCTGTTCCGGACAGTTTGGGAAAATTTGGGGAAATTTGTAGTTTGGGGTGCGATCGCCCAAAAAAAAACCCCAAACCAAAATTGGTCGGGAGTTATTTAATCAGGGTGCATCTACCAATTAAGCTTCCTAAGAATTCCAGCGCAATCCGGACAACCTCAAACTTTATTCAGCATCACCGTCGATACCGCAAAAAAACCCCAAACCAAAATTGGTCGGGAGTTAATTAATCAGGGTGCATCTACCAATTAAGCTTCCTGAGAATTCCAGCGCAATCCGGATAACCTCAAACTTTATTCAGCATCACCGTCGATACCGCAAAAAAAAACCCCAAACCAAAATTGGTCGGGAGTTATTTAATCAGGGTGCATCTACTAATTTAATCTCCCGCCTCAAAACACCTCTTTCAGGACACTTTGGCAGAATTTGCGATAATTTGTGGCGAGGGCGTGCGATCGACAAAAAAAACCCGGCCAAAATTGGTCGGGAGTTAATTAATCAGGGTGCATCTACTAATTTAGTCTCCGGTTCGAGGTGTACCTGTTCCGGACAGTTTGGCAGAATTTTGGAGAATGTGTGGCTAAGGGTGCGATCGACAAAAAAAACCCGGCCAAAATTGGTCGGGAGTTAATTAATCAGGGTGCATCTACCAATTAAGCTTCCTGAGAATTCCAGCGCAATCCGGACACTTACCACTAAAAACTCAAAACTATTTTCGGTGAACCAGAGTGGCACTAGCTTGGTCTGTCGGAACTAGCAAGATTTCGCTAATATTGACGTGGGGCGATCGCGTCGCGCAAAAATACACCACATCCGCTACATCGTCAGCAGTCAGTGGTGTTAATCCTTGATAGACATTTTTGGCTTTTTCTGAATCGCCGTGAAACCGGACATTGCTAAATTCTGTTTCCACCAAACCCGGCTCTATTTCCGTCACCCGCACTGGTGTTCCCAAAAGGTCTTGTTTCAACCCTTCAGAAATAGCTCTCACTGCTGCTTTGGAAGCGCAATAAACATTGCCTTTCGGATAAGCTTGGCGGCCTGCTATTGAGCCGATATTCACTACATGGCCCCGTTCTCGGCTTACCATTCCCGGCACGATCGCGCGAGTCATGTAAAGCAAGCCTTTAACATTGGTATCAATCATTTCTTCCCAATCTTGGAAGTTGCCTTCGTGTAGTTTGTCTAAACCACGGCTCAATCCCGCATTATTAATCAGAATATCGATGTTTTTCCAGGCATCGGGAAGCGCAGCTATCGCCGATTCCACTTGCGGGCGATCGCGCACGTCCAATTCTAGCAAATAAATCTCCTTCGCCGACGCAATCGATTTTGTTTCTACAAGTTCGTTTGCCAGTCGATCGAGCTTTTCAAGACGGCGGGCTGCTAAAATTAGTTTGGCTCCACCTTGGGCGAATATCTTGGCACAGGCTGCTCCGATACCGCTACTCGCACCTGTAATGAAAACAATTTGATTTTGGATAGAAATCATTTTTAATAAGAAACAAGATGTATTAAGCGCAGAGGACGCAGAGAGAAGAGGGAAGAGGGAAAAACTTAGTTTTTAGTTGGCATAAAATCAAGTTTGGTCACTTAACCATAATTTATGTAAGGGCTGGTTTACCTGATTCTCTCATTTGTATTAGAGATTTTAATGAACCTGCCACTACATAAATTACCTACATAATCCATAACACCTACTTTTATTACTTGACAACCCGCAATCGCACACTAACCGTTGCAATTCCGCCTTGTCGCATCAAAACTGCTGAAACCCACCGATTTTCGGGCGTAGCCGGAGCTTTACCTACTTTAAAAATCCCCCCGGAATTTAGCAACTCCAGCTCGACTTCTGAGGAATTAAAAAAGGTTTTTTCGGTAATGGGTTCCTCCAAAACACTCCCTATTAAAATATCATCCCCGATCGGCTCTCGCACAATGGCATCAAAATGGTACTCTTCGCCCACCTTAACTTGATCCGGAAAATTCACTTGAATTGTGGGAGGATTTTGGCCAGAACTAAGCTGAGTTTGTTCTGCTAAAATCTCTTGACTAACTATTTTTTCACCTTCAAAGCGCTGCTGGGAACGGATGGTAGCTTTGAGAGTTAACTCTCTGCCATCCTTTTTTTGAGTGCCGGCAATTGTAGTTATGGTTTCTGCGAGAATCGCGCTACCTTCGGTTTTCCAAGATTTGATCTCGGTGCGGTAATTTAAACTCGGATATCGATCCCAGAGTTGGGTGAGGGCTTTTTCCATGATGCGGCTGTTTAAGCCGTCAGAATGAGTGAAATTCGGGCTGTAAAATGCCATGACTGCTTTGATATCGCGTCGGTTGGCTGCTGCGTCAATTTCTGTTAGCAGTTTTGTAAGTGGGGCCGGCGCATTTGCAGGGGTTTGGGCGATCGTTTGGGGACTCGCCGCGATCGCACCGATCGCTCTTACTGCACTCGGATGCAGTACGCCAGCACTTACCACTGTTAAACATAACAACATTTGAGCGATCGACTGCCCGCAGTTAAAGCCAAAAACGATCGCCCGATCGGCTTTTTCTTCCCGACGGCTGGAAAAATACTGAGATACACTTGGCACTAAATTCAAAAAATTACGCATTAGGTGATAATTTGGTTATCTGTCAGGAGTCGTGGCACAGGCAACTGTTCGCCTGCAACGAAAACTGACAACGGAAGGACGGACACGGCACAATCTAATTTTAGATTGCTGATTGAAAATTGGCTGAAACTGCCGGAATAATAAGCATAATAATCTAAAACCTCAAATATAAAATCGATTGACCTGTGGAACTTGTACTTGTAAAAGAAACAAAAACCTTGACAAAAGCCCCCCTCCGGTTGTTGGTTGCAGCTAGTGGCACTGGTGGACATTTATTTCCCGCGATCGCCACCGCTAGTCAGTTGAACGACTGTCAGATCGAATGGCTAGGAGTCCCAGACCGCATGGAAACTCAGTTAGTTTCATCCCTTTACCCCCTCCACACGATCGCCGTTGAAGGCTTTCAGCAGCGATTTGGACTCGGTACAGTGCGGATTTTGGGCGGACTCGCCGGCTCCATCCTTCAGGTGCGGAAGTTGCTCAAAGCGGGCAATTTTCAGGGAGTCTTTACTACCGGCGGTTACATCGCAGCACCGGCAATTCTAGCGGCTCGTTCTTTGGGTTTGCCGGTGATTCTCCATGAATCTAATGCAATTCCGGGGAAGGTGACGCGCTGGTTTAGTCCTTTGTGCACTGCTGTGGCGATCGGATTTGAAGCCGCAGCCCATCATTTACCCGGCGGGAAAACCGTGGTTGCTGGTACACCGGTGCGATCGCAATTCCTGACTCGCCAACCTCTAAATTTGCCAATTCCTGACAGTGTACCTGTAATTTTAGTCATGGGCGGCTCTCAAGGTGCTGTCGCCATCAATCAGTTAGTGCGCCAGTGTGCTCCGGCTTGGTTTGATGCTGGTGCTTGGGTAGTTCACCTCACCGGAAATAATGACCCGGATGCTGAGAGTTTGAAACATGAGCAATATTTGTCAATGCCATTTTACGACAATGTGGCGAGTTTGTTGCAGCGAGCAAATTTAGCAATTAGTCGATCGGGCGCGAGTGCTCTAACAGAATTAGCAGTGACGGCGGTACCTTCTATTTTAATTCCTTTTCCTCACGCCGCTGACGACCACCAAAGATTTAATGCGGAAGTATTTGCTAAAGCCGGCGCCGCCGTGGTATTCCGTCAAAGCGAACTGACAGCAGATGTGTTGCAAAGCAAAGTGTTGTATTTGTTAAGAGATTCCGAATATTTGGCAAAAATGTCTCAAGCTGCTGCTCAATTAGCCGTGAGAGACAGTACAGAACGTTTGGCAAATTTGGTCAGGCAATTGGTGGTGAGGTGATAGTTTTTAGGAGTTTTAACCGCAGATGAAGGCAGATTAACGCCGATGAACGCAGATGATGACTGATGTTTTACACGATATGGGAGCGGATGAATTTAACTACCGATTCTAAGCCTTCCTTTGTCTTCAGGTTAGTAAACACAAAAGGCTTCTCCCCGCGCATCTTTTTAGCGTCCCGTTCCATCACGCCCAAATCTGCTCCCACAAAAGGGGCGAGGTCTATTTTATTAATTACTAATAAATCTGATTTAGTAATTCCTGGACCGCCTTTGCGCGGAATTTTATCACCCGCAGCGACATCGATTACGTAAATTGTCAAATCTACTAACTCTGGGCTAAATGTTGCCGCCAAGTTATCGCCGCCGCTTTCGACAAAGACTAAATCTAAATCAGTAAATTTTTGTTCTAACTCTTCTATCGCTACTAAGTTAATAGAAGCATCTTCGCGGATTGCTGTGTGGGGACAGCCTCCCGTTTCTACGCCCAAAATTCGATCGCTATCTAAAGCTTGACTCCGAACCAAAAACTGGGCATCTTCCTGAGTATAGATATCATTAGTAACAACCGCAATCTGGTATTGCTGTCGCAGCGCTTTGCACAAAGCATCCAGTAAAGCTGTTTTCCCCGAACCAACTGGCCCAGCAATTCCTACACGAAAAGCACCCATAGCGATTTTAGATTTTAGATTTTAGATTTTAGATTGTCTGATTTTCAACTGCGAAACAACCGAGTGTACTGAGTTTCGTGCGCCATGCTAGCCAGTCCTAATCCCCAACTGCAACTGCTAAGGTCATCATCTTCTAATTTTAAAACTTCTTGGGTCGTACAGCTAATTTGAGACTGCAAATCTAACAGTAACTGTTGACCGGCTGTTTGACCGAGGGGAATCAGTTTCACGCCCGCACTTGCCAAATTGGCAGCCCAACTGTACAAATATCCTAACACGGCCGCTTCCTCTTCAATCTGCCAGTTGGCGGCCGCAATGCCAAAGCCGATCGCAAAATTGCACTGATTGCCGCCAGATTCCACGAATTCTTTTACAATTGTTGTTAATCCAGAAGAAACAGGCGATCGCAAATCCAACAGCAACCTCAGCAAAGTCCGCCCCATTTGCCAACTTTGCAAGCGCAACTCTTCTGTTTCCTTAGCAGCAGTCGCCCAAGCATTCCAGTAAGTCAAAGCCGTCAAATCCCCTATCTGTGCCGCCCTCAAAGCTCTTACCAGCACAGCGGCTTCTACTCGCACAGCCCCGAATTGCAGCGAATTTTCTAACCAATTCCTCAAAGTTATCTCGCTGTCGATGGCACCTGCTTCTACCAGACTTTCGATTCCCTCAGAATAACTATAAGCTCCCACAGGTGCAAAAGCTAACTGCAACAAAGATAAAAGTTGATTGTTCACTGTTGATATCAAATCTGTTACCATCGGAATTATTCATATATCTATTCTCTTAATCTGCGTGAATCAGCGTCAATCCATTGTCATCTGCGGCCGGATCAATTCTCTTTTTTAAACCGCAGATGAGGGCAGATAAACACAGATTAACGCAGATGAATTATATCAATTACGGTTCCACCCTCCGTGATTGTTGAGTGTTGACTGTTGACTGGATTTTACGCCCGACGATGCTACCGGATTTGATATGACTTCTCCTTTCTTGAATGACCGAAACCAATTTGGTCATAAGCCGTCGGATTCATCGGTAGCAGTAAATCTAAAATCTAAAATCTAAAATCTAAAATCTAATGGTTGTGCCCGTAAGCGCCCATTTCTGGCTGAAACGGCACAATTTCCTCTGTTACTTCCAAACCCATTTTTTCTAGCATTCCCTGCAACACAGAGTCGGGAGAAAGCCTTAAATAATTATCGGCAATTTCTAAAGCTACGTGACGGTTTCCTAAATGATAAGCCGCCCGCATCAGTCGCAGCGGACTCGATGCCCGCGCTGTCAGCACCGGTTCGGGTTTTGCACTTACCAGTACCAAACAGCTACCGTCTTCCGACTGCAATAAATCTCGATCGCGCAATACGGTACCTCTGGGCAAACTCAGGTGCAGCTTTTCCCCCGTCTCCGTCTCGAATCGGTGGCGACTGCGAGTGCGATCGTCCGCCGTCATTGGTACAGTAAAGCTGACAATAGCATTGGGATTTGCAGGTAAATGTTTTGTGAATGTTAGCATTTTTCTATTCTATTCCTCAGAGCAATTCACTTGACATCTAGTTTTTGAGGAATATATTTTTTATAGCCGAAGGAACAAGGAAGAATGAAGTTGTAATTTTCACTTCAGGTTTCAGCAATTAAAAACTTCTTAATCGTCTTGGCAATCACTATATCTCCTTGCCATTTACAGCAAGTTGAAAAATATTCATCTCTCTGAACCGCTCCCGTTATGGCTTTATTACCAAATTTTTGTTATTTTGTCAAGCACTTGATCACAGACGATCGCCCTTTTTTCTAAAATATTTGCATACCGTCTAGTAACTCGAACAATTGAAATCTCCAATATATTGTTGGGGGGAGTAGGGGTTAGGCCTCATGCCTGCCCAAAACCTGCTTTTATGGAGAAGTCTAATAGAACGGGAGAGGCAGAAAGACTCAAACCCTCAAGCTTATTGATTGCCCGCTTGTTGCAGTCGCAGCAGCTCGGCTTGAATTCGCTGTTTGACTGCCGGATTCGCTTGCTGGAGCAAAGTGAGCTGGTTGAAGCGACTAACTGTCAAACCATTGGTTTCGATAACTTTTTTAGCTTGTTGGCAGTAATTCACTGCGATGCCGCGAACACCTCCAGACAGCCTATTAATTTCCTGAGTTTCGTTGCACACTACTCTGGGAACCGAGCCCCCAGCCATTCCTTTAATTTCGTTATAAGCTTCCACCCGTCTAGGTTCTATTGCCAACACAGCACGAGCGTAGCTAGTAATTTCTTCGCTGCTAATTTCTTGAGCTTGGGCTGCAGATCCGAAAACGAGGTTTGGGGATTGTCCATACAAACCGGGCGCCCACCCGCTAGCTAAAGCTGCTGCAGAAAAGATGCCAAGCAACAGCGATTGTCGCAGCATCCGGTTTATGCCAAATTTAGAGGTGTTTAGTGAGGTGTTCATGGTCGTCGGTGATTGATTGCGTGTAGATAAAAATGACACAGCGCTTGGAGGCTCAATCTTTTTGAATAATATGGTGGGTAAAAAGTTCCTGCCGTTGGTGACTATTTTGAATTCCAGCAGGATGGTTGGGGAGTTGCTACGACGATCGACTTTTTAGCAAATTCGATAATTTCATTCATTCTAACATCTGTGGGAAGTTGACAAAATTCAAACTTTAGATGGTAATTTTAATTACAGAGCGTTACTGAATTGCCTCTCCCAATAATTCTCAAAGCGCAAATATTAAATAATTCTAAAAGTTCTTGACAAATTACTCGCATTATTTAGTCTACGCGCGAGCGATGCTATTCCGAATGCGTGTGCCTTCGGTGAAGGGTCGGGAATCACCTGCAAGGCAAGGTCAAATTTAGCCATAATCGCACTCATCAATTCCCGCGATGATTTATTTAATGTTAAGCGATGGTGCATTTGTCGATCGAGAAAATCCCCGGCTGGTTTGGCTGCTGACGGAGGCAGAGCCAGAACCAAAAATCACGTTTTACTACCGGAAGATAGAGGCCGCAGCAGGGAACTAGACATTAAAATCTTGTTATTAAAATGCGCGCTCTCTGTTGTCGGCAGTCAACGGGCAGACCTTCGATTCCAGTTCTCGCTTCCTCCAGTTTGGGGCTGTGAAAACTTGTCTGGGAGTTACCCAGAAACCTGCTTTTTCTACGAAATAAAATCGTTACAGCCACCAGTAAGAGCAGACAAACCCGGAAAGCTGGAATTTTTGTGCCTCAGTTTTCTTGTCATCTCGATCGCAGATAGCGACTTTTGGCAAGCATTATCGCAGCAATTTAACAATTATTAATTACCCATTGCCCATGAAAAGTCAAAAAGAAATTTGGCGAGTTATTCTCGCAGTAGCTATGAGTATTGTAGGCGTGCTGCACTTTGCAGTACCCGCACCTTTTATCAGAATCGTGCCGCCCCAGCTTCCTTACCCGGAAGCCTTGGTTTATATCAGCGGTTTTTTCGAGATTTTGGGCGGCATTGGGCTGTTAGTTCCTCCTGTCAGCAGGGCGGCGGCATGGGGATTAATTGCCTTGTTTATTGCCGTGTTTCCAGCTAATATCAATCAAGCCGTCAACAACATTCCGATAGAAGGGATTCCCCACAACCAATTACTGTATTGGTTGAGGCTGCCTTTTCAAGCTGTCTTCATTGCTTGGGCCTGGGTTTATACCCAACCAGACGAAGGTAAACCCCGGGCTTCTATAGTTCCAGATAGAACAGAAAATGCCCAATGAAGCAGTTCGACTACTCTTTGGATTTTAAGAACATCGACTTTCGACAGCACCCCGAACTTTATCGGGTAGGGAAAGGAGAACAGGGAGTGCTGTTGGTGGAACCCTACAAAGGAGAAATTCTGCCTTTCTGGAGATTTAAGACTCCTGAAATTGCCAGGGAGTCCAGCAGCAAAATTTACTCCTTGTTTTTAGAGTATCTCGATCGCGAAGATTTTGTTGGGGCCGACATGGCTCGCAAGTTCTTGCAAATGGGGTATACTCGATCGCGTCGCTACGCCAACCACAAAAGCGGTCGAAAATACCAGCAAAACCCTCAGAAGCTGAAGTCTGTTGCAGAGCAAACCGCAGCTCGAAAAGATATTTTGCCGTTAGAAGCAGATCCGGTGAAAGCAGAATCCGCGGCTATTTTTCAAGAGAAATGGATGCTGGCCAAAATCAACGAGAAATATCTCGAGCTTTTAGCCAGACACCGCCAGATGTACGAATCTTATTTAGTCAACCCTGAGGATTGACATACATTTACAAAAACTCAGGACTTACACTTTAGCCTTGTCGGCAGCAGTGTAGTTGTGCTTGCCCATCTGGGCCGCACCTATTGGCGTGGCCCTACTATTTACTCGTCATCTTCTTCTGTTTGCCACTGTCGCCAAATTTCAAAGGCATTAAAGCCCCTGTATTGCAGGTAATTCAAGACTTTGCCCTTGGTTTTCGGATCTGCTTTACCCCAAGTATCGATCTTGTATTTCCGCATGACTTTGGCTTTTAATTCGGCCAGTTTTTCTGCTTCGGAGTCCTGATTTTCGGCAATTTCTTCTTCCCAGACTTGCTCGAACAAATCGTTGGTAATTCCTTTTTGCAGGCACTTGCGCTTGATGGCCGACTTCCCGTATTTGCCTGCTGCAGAGGCGATCGAGTTTGCCACCAAGCGAGTGTCAGACTGATAGCCGCGGTCTTGAATTTGCGCGATCGCCTCCAATATTTCCTCATTGCCAAAACCTTTCTCTTGCCCCTTTTTGCGAAGTTCAGAGGCACTGTAGTCTTTGCGGGACAAGAGAAAATAGAAATAGTCAAGACAGCTCATCAGTTCAATCGAAGGGTGGCGCGCAAATACTCGTGTAGCGAATGCCAAATCCAGTCGCCTTGCCATCGGCTGACTGCATCGCGATCGCCTCTATTCTTCTGTATCCTCCTCTTCATCATCCACTTCCACATCCGGTCTGTCCACATCGATCTGAATCAAGCGAATGTGCTTGTATCCGAGCTTAATTTCAAACTCGTCTCCCGGCTTTAATCCCATTTCTTGGGTATAATTTGCCCCGATCACGATCGAGCCATTCTTGTGAACGCTAGCTCGATAACTCGCTTCTCGCCCGCGTCCGTCTGCTTTCGACTTCTCTAGCTCAATGCCCTTAGCAGCTAACACTGCATCGTAAAACTCAGCCAGATTAATCCGGGTTTCTCCACTTTTGCTGACCGTGAAGTAGCCGCAAAGCTTTGCAAGTTCTCTGCGCGGCAAATCACTGCCTTTGATTTTTTGAAGCAGACCTTTTCCTGTTAAGGGTGCTGTAGCTGTTTCTGCCATTGACCGTACCTCGCTTATTGGACTTTACTTATATCAATTACAACACATTAGATTAACTTTGTTTCACTGTCAATACTAATAATTCTCAATATTTAAGATTCTGGATAAATTTCTGCGGTCTCAAGACCGGGGGTGCAAGTAAGGATGCTCGAAGGGCGATCAATTTGCTGCTTGTGGCCCAAATGCTTGCGTAAGCCTCTCTTGCGATCGCGCGGGAAATTATTGTCGCAAATTAAATGCTTTACTTTTTTACACTAAAGTCTGTTCCCTGCATTCACCAATCCCTGATCGAGTCTGTGGTCAAGGTAAAAACAAGACAGCCATGAATCGAAATACCTAGAGCGTGGCCTCTGCAAATCTGCCGAAAGCATTTACCGGCCGGGGTTAACTTTTACCTCAACAAGGGGAGACAGCACTTGTTCTCGATGCCCCTGCCAGCTACTTGCAAAACCAGTTTACAAAAAGAATCCAACTGTAGGCAAGCTCCAAACCCTTATGGAATAAGTCATTCCCAATTCTTCAATCTAAAATCTAAAATCTAAAATCTAAAATGGTATAAACCCTATTTTTCCGGCGGAAAATCCCCTCAAAACCCCAAATACCAACGAGCAATCTTCTATTAAGGTGTTGGGCATATAACTTCCACAGAACGCAGTCTGGGGAAGGCAATCCGGTAAAAATTGAAGGAAATTTCACCTGTTCGTTGAACGGGTTTAAGCTAAAAGCCGACTCAATGGGCGCGGCGGCAGAAACATCGCACAGCAACTAGGAGGGGAATAGTTTTGATCGGGCGAGATTGCTTCGCGACTCTTAACACTTCGCCACGAATCAGTAGATGTCTAGGCGGAACTCGGGAAAATCTTCCTCCTGTGGCCCCAAGGCAGAGAATTTGAGATTATTTCCACAGGGGAATTGAAAAAGACCGAGTTAAATGCACAACAGCTTAAATGTTTGATGCACTACAAATTAGCAGCGGTTCCCCACAGGGAGTTTCGGTGCGAATGTATTGGTTTCCACTCATGGCCTGTAAACTGCCACACTCTCACAATTTATACACCAACTGGAGGAGCCCGTCAAACTCACGCCGCTTCCATAATTAATTATTGTGAAATATAGCAACCGCGCTGACGGTGAGGACATTCTTAATTGTGGCCACTCTGGCTTTTATTGTCTTGTGCCGAATGATGAATGCTCCTGCTGGCGAATCAGCCCGCTCAAAAACGCATACAAGCCACCGACTCCTGTCGTGGAGAGATCAAAATTTTAGAGTTTTGTTCCAGTTCCCAGATTTATCTGTGGAGTAAATTTAAAATCTAAAATCCTTCGACTCACGGCTCAAGCCGAAGTCTAAAATCTCAAATTGACTGACGAATACTGCATCAAGCAGTCCCGGACTTACTCTCTCGACGAGAAACCCAGTTTCTTCTTAGATGCTTGGTTGGGCTGCTGCTTATTTGGGGTAAAAACCGGCTTGATGAACGTAAGTCCGAGATTTGATCGAGCAGCATACTTTTGATAACTTTTCTAGTGGCTGCAGCGAATGGCCAGCAAAAACCCCACCCAGTTTGGAGCCAGGCCAAGAGGGTCTAAATTCAGCATTGCAGTGGGCGATCGCTTTTAGTGACGTTGTTGTAGGTAATTTTGCGACAGGGGAGTCCGTACCGCCGGCAGTAACTCTTCTGGTTTCGTGCCTCGCTGGTTCGAGTACCGCCACCCAAAAAAGCCAGCACTCAAAGCAACGGGCAATAAGCAAAGCATCACGACCACAGATTTGTTCAATCCCGGTTTTTTTAACGGTTTCTGAGTCGGTACAGCGGCGCGAGTTGCTTGGATCACCGAACACTCAGAATTAGGAATAGAGGACGGCGAAGCCGTCGGTGAGTTCGGTGAATTAGTAGCATCGGGTCGATCGTTCTGGTGAACCCAATCCCTACGATCTTTTAATTGGTCGGGAAAGTATTCCCAAACTTCGCCATCAGAACTGTCTGACTCATGCGATCGATTGGCTGGGATTGGGGGGTGTTGGGCGATCGCCGAAACCGAAGACGGAGCCTTCCATTCTGTACCCGCGAGCGCCGGTTGCGTTCCCGAGGCGATTATGTGCACCATAGAACCGGATGTCGCACTGTGGGCTGGCGCCCCGGTCAGATAGCCGTCAAAGTCCGGGTGCTGGTAGAGAATCGGCAAAGCCCAGTATAGCTGGTGAGAACCATAGGCAGAAATTAGGCCAGCTCTGGCCCGGCTCAGGCTGAGATCGACTGGATAGCCTTGATTGAGATTGCGGTAAAACAGCCGCGTCAGAGTTAGGGCTACATCGTCGGGGATGCTTTCTGCCATTGCTAGCACTGCCGGAATGCCCCGCTTCACTAGAGCTTCGGTTAAGTTTCGTTCCGGGCTGTCGTCCGCGAGGTCTGAGGGGTCGCCGTAGGCGCCGCGGCAGGAGTTGAACACGGCCATCTGAATACCGTTGTTAACGAGCAATCCAGCTAAGTCGTCGCCACTCAAGGTTTCGGTTAAGCCGGTGCGGCTGCTGACTAGGTAGAGTTCGCCACCTCTGGAACCTAAGTTGCTGTGGCCTGCGTAGTGCAGGACTTGGTAGTGTCCTTGTTCTAGGGCTTGGGTAAGTTGTTCTCGATCGGGCTGTTCGAGAATAGTCAGTTGAATTTCCGGGGAATGGGGGCTGTTTTTGAGAGGATTACCGGTGCGGTTTTGGAGTTCTTGTTGCAGGTGGAGCACTTCTCGCTTGAGCTGCAAGCTGTCTCGATCGCTTGGAGATGCGATCGCCATTAAAATTTTTAGTGGCCCGCCACTAGGCAGTATCCGGGTTTGTTTGAACAAACTTGTACCTGGTTGGTAGCGAGAAAACACGACATCGGTGCCAGTTGCCAAAGGGCGATCGCCGGCGTGCAGAACTTCCCACGGCAGCCGCGGCAAGCGCCGGCCTTTGAGTCCGAGTCGCAGTTGCAGCACTTCTCGGCGGTGCTGGGCAATGCCTTGAGCGCAAGTCCAGCTATCGCGCAAATTTCCTTGAAACAGCCCACTGTATAATTGTTGCCCCAGGGCTACTAAATTCGGCCCTGAGTTGTTTCCCGAACGGGAGAGGCCGCGACCAGCAAAATTGGTTCCCTGTACTGCTTTTCCCTGGAGCAAGCCCACCAGTGGGTCGTTCATCAGTTGAGCAGACAGTGCAAGCCATTCGTCGATCGGCCAGCGGACTTGTTGTTCGGCTAAGGGTACACCGGGTGCAACCCTTTCTGTCCGCACTAGATATTCGTCGTCCCCAACAGGGGTGACTGAGAGTTGAAATTCCTGGCTCACGGATTTAGCGCCCTCCCGCCTTAATTCTGAATTTGCCTGCGTTTTTGTGGCTAGCAATAGCACTCGGCAACATATTTTTTACTCTTTTAATCAAAGTTTCTGAATTCGCTTCCCCCGATCGGGCGATCGCTAGGGTGATATATATTTGTTCAAACACTTTGAGGATATAAAAGTTGTACTTTAATAACAGTTTATTAGTTTTGATTGCCCTGTGGCTCGATGAAAGCCGAATTTTCTCCAATCTTGCTATCTTTGACATTTTGCACCTCTACCGCAGACCCCTTTAGATTCGTCGTGAACTTGAGTTTCTCATTGCTGAGTAAAGTTAAAGTGGAGGCACTTTACCAGGCGGATCTCTAGTTCTTATTAAAATTACTTCGGCTCTCACCAACCGCTTTCAGGGCAATATCGCAGGCAAAGTTGAGTATTTTTTTTTTTTTCGATCGGTCGATCGGTCTTTACCGCTTATCCTCTACCACCAACCCCCCATGTGTAATCTTGATTTTGTGTCAATTAATTAATTGGTCAGCCCTGGATTCTCATCCGTAAGCCCTCCGCCCTCATCCTTAAGACATCAGTGGCGATCGGTAATCGATAGTTGACCCTCGATAATTGCTAATAACTTATTGCTAATTTACCACTTTCATGATATGGAAAATTTTTATTTTAACTGTCTTAATCTAGTTAAAGTTAAGCAGCAAAAATAAACTTAAGTAGCCAAGAACTCTCAACAATACAATGGCAATCAAATTATTCCGGTACTCTCAAGCAACCATCATTTTTGGCATCTAGAGGATTACGCCTCATCAGGTCGGTTTCTCGGAGAATTATTCGATTTGGTAGCGAAGCCTCTACAAAGCAACTGGGTTTGGCAGCCTCGCCGTGGGTCATTCTTGCTCAAAATGCCGATCGAGCTTGCAACTATCACCAAAAACGACTTCTGCACTAATACTACTTCTTGAAAAATTTTGCAATCCGTCTTGAGATAGATATATTTTGGCAAAACTCTTAGTATTGAGCCGAAAAAAAAACTTTTTCTCAGTTCGCGAGGTTTCCTCGAATCGAGAGAAAATTGTGCAACTAAAAATTAGAACAAATATTTGCCCGGGCGAATTATCTAAATTTCTAATTACTCATCGGGAACTAAAATTAGAAGCGTGCAGTCGTTTAGTCAAGAGATTCAAATCCTAAGTCAGGGAAGGATTTGTCAAAGCTGGGAGTGTTACACAACTTCAATACACCCAGCCGAGATCGGAAAAAAAGCAAGGGTAAAATTTGGGGGATACAGGTTTTGGGTAGTTATTTGGGAGTTGTCAGTTGCGAGTTTAAATTCAGCTAATTCACTGTAGAAATTACGTAGAAAATCTACAATCAGAGGCCCTTCGGCGCCGCTTACTGTAGAAATTACCGAGAACATCTTAAATGCTCGGAGCTTCGGCGCAGCAATTACAGTGTAGGTTGCGGAGCAATTAATTTTGATACGCAATTGCAGAATATAAAACTCGCAACACAATGAAAAAAACCTTGCCGTTTAAGTGGCATCTATAATAGTAAAGAGAAGGAGACGAACTCCTCTAGCAGGCGAAAGCATGAAGTTAAAAAAAATTCTTCTGCAGCCTCCTGTTTGCTGATAAATTGATTCTAAGAAGCTTACCATTTTTTGGGAAATATCAACGATGGACGACCTAATTTCGTTGGAAGAAGGACAGGGAACACTTTTTCCAGTTCAAAATGAAACACAAAATCCTGTCGAGGGTTTAGGCAACAACACCCCTACAATTTCCGATCAGGAGTTAGCCGATTTAATTAACCAAGCACTCGCCGAAAACACCGAGGGCGTTACCGCCAAATTTCCGAATCAGTCTAACGGCGCATCCACAACAGGTGTCGGCGATGATGATGACGATGATGATGACGATGATGATGATGATGATGATGATGATGATGATTTCCAGACCATCGGAGGTACTGATGACGATGACGATGACTTAGATGATGACGATGACTTAGATGATGATGACGATGATGATGATGATTTCCAGACCATCGGAGGTACTGATGACGATGACGATGACTTAGATGATGACAACGGCATCGATCGCCGCCGAACCGTCCGCGGTACCGATGACTCTGACCTAATTGTCGCCACGGGCAATCAGGATGAGATATTCGGCCTAAAAGGCGAAGACACACTCAGAGGACACCGTGACAAACCAACTACACTGTACGGCGGTAAAGGTGACGACGATTGCGAGGGCGGCGATGACGACGATCAAATAAAGGGCGATCGCGATAAAGACGACGTTAAGGGTGGCAAAGGCAACGACACCCTTAACGGCGGTAAAGATAACGATACCGTGATCGGCGGCGAAGGCAACGACGACTGCGAAGGCGATGACGGCGATGACTGGGTCCACGGCAAGGAAGGAAAGGATAAGGTTAAGGGCGGCGCCGGCAACGATAGCATCTACGGTGGCAAAGACGACGACGATTGCAAGGGCGACGAAGGCAACGATAACGTCCGGGGCGATCGAGGCAACGACGATTGTGAGGGCGGCGACGGCAACGATACCGTTAACGGCGGTAAAGATAACGATACCGTGAAGGGCGGTGCAGGCAGCGACAAGTGTGAAGGCGACGACGGCGACGACAGCGTTAGCGGCGGCACCGGTAACGATACCGTGAACGGCGGTGGCGACAGCGACGTTTGCAGTGGCGACGACGGCGACGACAGCGTTAGCGGCGGCATCGGTAACGATACCGTGAGCGGCGGTGGCGACAGCGACGTTTGCAGTGGCGACGACGGCGACGACAGCGTTAGCGGTGGCGTCGGCGACGACAGTGTGATGGGCGGTGACGGCAGCGACGTTTGCAGTGGCGACGACGGCGACGACAGCGTGATGGGCGGTGCCGGCGACGATAGCGTGATGGGCGGTGCCGGCAACGATACCCTCGTTACTGGCGACGGCACTGACATGGCAGACGGCGGCGACGGCGACGACAGCGTTAGCGGCGGCGGCAACGGCGATGATACGCTGATGGGCGGCGATGGCAACGATACGCTGATGGGCGGTACTGGCAACCATACCTGTATCGGCGGTGCTGGATCTGACGTTTATGGCATCGGTGACCAGCCTGGGGTAAGTGCAGTCATCACTGACTACCAAGACGGCCAAGACAAGTTTGTGCTGACTGGCGGCTTGAACTTTAACAGCTTGAGCTTTGTACAAGTCGATGCTAATACCGAAATTCGGGTCAATAACAGGGCGCTGGTGCGATTGTCGAATGTCAACGCAACGCAGATCGATGCTGGCGACTTTTTAGGAGTTGATCCTCAAACTCAAACTCCAAATCAAACTCCAACTCAAACTCCAACTCCAACTGCGAACCCGATTTTTAACCCTCCGCGAGTCGGAGCTAATAAGAACGGCGTTGCTGGTTCCAGCGGCGGCGAGCAAAAAATTAATCGTGAGTCGTTGGAGTATGTCGATGACCAGCAAGGTCCTGGCGGCATAGTCTACACGATAACCGAGCTGCCCGATCCTACAACCGGCCAACTATTCTTTAAGGGAGTCCCCGTACAACCCGGTTCGACCTTCACTCAAGCAGACATTAACGAAGGCTTTGTAAGTTTCAAAGCGACAGTAGGTTATAAGGGTGAGGCTGGTTTTCGTTTTAAAGTTAGCAACGGCAGAAATGAGTTCTCCGGCCAGCGTTTTAGCTTGATAGTCGAGCAAAATGTCTTTAACTTTGCTGACACCACACAATCTCAAGTTATTGTCGGTTCTGCAACGCTGGATAACGACATCGAAGGCGGCCAGGGTGACGATCAGATTACAGGCGGTCAGGCCGACGACACAATCATCGGCGGCGACGGCAAGGACACAGTTAAAGCCGGCGATGGCAATGACGGTATCGAAGGCGACGATGACGATGACGATCTCGACGGTGGCATCGGCGATGACACAGTAGTAGGCGGTCCTGGGAATGACCGATTAACAGGAAATGAGGGCAATGACACGATCGAAGGCGGCACAGGCACCAATACTCTAATTGGTGGTGGTGGAAACGATCGCTTCCGTTACTCCATTTCCCGGCAAGAGATTCAAACAGTTGCAGAAGCTGACTTTATTCTTGACTTTGATGTCAATAACGATGTTTTAGAGCTTTCTAACGCAGCTTTTAATGTCGGCGCTTCTATCTTGACCCAAGTGAATATTACTGCTAATTCTACTTTTGGGTCGATCAGCGGCGGTAATTTCCTCGACTTCACGACGGATATCACTGTTACCAGCATCGCGAGGTTGCAAGCGCGGTTTGTAGAGTTGGGTGGCAACCCAGACGTGCCTGTTTTCTGTCAGTTTATAGATGCCGAGACCGGCCGTGTGGTGGTGGTATATGGTGTTGCGGGGCGCTTGGACATTGTGGCCAGTTTCTCGCTGAACGTTCGCCTCCAAGCCAGTAACTTTGTCTTCACGGGCCCGCCACTAACTATTCCTGTCGGTACTGCTGGTGCTGACAATGTGGATTTCACCACTTCTCCGGCCCCAGTTAATTACGATGGTTTAGCAGGCGATGACAAGATTGTCGGCAGCAACTTTAACGATAGCCTCAAGGGCGGCGACGGCAACGATACTATCACTGGCGGCCTGGGTTTGGATGTCATAAGCGGTGGCAGTGGTGCGGATCTGTTTGTTTACAGGACAACTAAAGAAGGCGGCGATAAAATTTCCGACTTTACTGTTGGGGTAGACAAATTCGAGTTTAGCGCGAGCGCTTTCGGCAATTTGACTACGACTAACTTTGACGGTGTTAGCGCGGTTTCTCCTGACATTACGGGCAAAGAGTTAGTGATTTTCACAGGCGGAAGTTATGCCTCTTTGGAAGCTGCACAAGCTAAAGCCCTGGGGAATTCTACAAGTGCTGGTTTCTTCGCCTTTACGAATGCGTCGAACGAGACTGTGTTGTATTTTGACTCGAACGGTACGACAGCCGGTGGTTCTACCTTGATTGCGAATCTGGGTACGGCTGCTAGCAATCTGGGAACGGCGGACTTTGTATTTACAGGTACGATCGCCTCTTCTGATAATACGACTACTACCAACTCAGGCAGCATTGTTGATTTAACTGCTGCTGGGAACTCTTACCCAAGCGAGTTTAACAACTTCGGTTCAGGTGCTGGCGGTTACAACTTCACTACTCCTGTCTTATTTACCGGAGATGCGAAGGCTAACAGCGTCACGGGTACTGAGTTTGCTGACATCTTCAGCGGCGGTTCTGGTGCAGATGTTCTGACAGGCGGTGCTGGTGCGGATCTGTTTGTTTACAAAGCAACAGGCGAAGGCGG
>NZ_JAUBSA010000013.1:55584-111847 GCF_036702115.1 Microcoleus sp. LAD1_D5
TCTACCTTGATTGCGAATCTGGGTACGGCTGCTAGCAATCTGGGAACGGCGGACTTTGTATTCACAGGTACGATCGCACCTTCTGCCAATGGTACTACTACCAACTCAGGCAGCGTTGTGGATTTAATCACTAATCCCGGTACTTTCCCGACAAGCGGAGTTAACAACTTCGGTTCTGGTGTTGGCGGTTACAACTTCAGCACTCCTGTCTTGTTTACCGGAGGTGCGGCTTCTAACAACGTCACGGGCACTGAGTTTGCTGACATCTTGAATGGCGGTTCTGGTGCCGACATTTTCGACGGCGGTTTGGGTAACGACAGCATTTCCGGCGACGATGGCAATGACAGCCTCTTCGGCGGTGGCGGTAGCGATACTCTCAACGGCGGCATCGGTAATGACACTTTAATCGGTGGTTTGGGAACCAATGTTCTCAACGGCGGTGCTGGTGCGGATGTGTTTGTGTTCACCGGAACTACTGCTGACGGCGGGGATGTAATTACCAATTACAGCACTGCTGAGGATCAAATTAACCTCGACAGCACTGGTTTTGCAGCCTTTACAACCGGATCTGGGCCTTTGGGTTCGAGTTTCTACGCTTACAGCAGCACAGTGTCTGATGTAACCGTGTTTGAAGCAACTTTAACCGGGCCGTCCATCATGGCTATCTACGACGGTTTGTCTACTAAACTGTATTACGATAGCAACGGTTCTACGGTTGGTGGTAACAGTTTGTTTGCCACTGTCGATGTCAATTTGGGACCGACCGGTAATACTGAATTGTTCTTGTTCTAAACGGCAAGAATCCTAATCTGGATATCGGTACGGTTAGGGACACAGCAATGCTGTGTCCCTACAATACAGAGGTAAGGGCATAGTCATACTGTGTCCTTTTTTTTTGTAATTGTTAAACAATTTAGTCGCTATTTTTTGGGTAGGGAAATGACATTGCCGTGTCCTCTTTTGCGTTGTTGTCGATGGTTGAAGTCGATCGCACTCGCGAGGGCAATTTCACCATCGAAGCCGGTTTATTTTACCCGTTACCCGAAAGCAGGACACGGCGCCGTGCTGTTTCCCTACAATTAATCAAGCGGTGGTTAAATTTGTATTCATTAATTCCTCTCCTGTGCCAGTACAAACGCCTCTTTAGTTTTTGATAGTAAATTGTCATAACTTTGATTTTAGTCAACAGCTTTTTTAACCATTAAGCGCAACCACTAATGATAATTATTAATAAGCTGATGATAGAAATTTATATTTTAATAGTAGGAGTGAAGCGGGCAATGCCCAGCCTACAAATAGAGTCCTCGATCGTCCCCATCTAAAATCAATGAGTGCCCCATTCTGTGCCCAAAATCCCTTGTCAGTCTGTTTCGCCGATGTGGAGGAGGCGGCAAAGCGCTTGCATGGCAAAGCTTTCAAGACGCCGGTGCTCACTTCGGAAACTTTCAACAAACAGACGAATTCTCAGGTATTTTTTAAGTGCGAGAACTTTCAGCGCACGGGTTCGTTTAAATTTCGGGGTGCTTGCAATGCTTTGATGCAGCTATCTGAAGCCGAAAAACAGCGGGGAGTGCTGACTTTTTCTTCGGGAAATCACGCGCAGGCGATCGCCCTGGCGGCACGGTTGCTAGAAATTCCTGCTACTGTTGTCATGCCTGCAGATGCGCCAAAAGTCAAGCAAGAGGCGACTCGTGGCTACGGTGCAGAAATTATTTTGTACGATCGCACTCAAGTTGCGCGGGAAGAGCTCGCCGCCAAAATTGCCGAGGAGCGACACTTGACAATTATTCCTCCTTATGATCATGCGTGGGTAATTGCGGGACAAGGTACGGCGGCGCTGGAATTAATCGCAGAAGTTGGGGAGTTGGATTTGCTGCTGGTTTGCTGTGGTGGCGGGGGTTTGCTGTCGGGATGTGCGATCGCCGCAAAAACTTTGTCTCCGCAGTGTAAAGTAATAGGAGTAGAACCCGCGCAAGCAGACGATGCGGCGCGATCGTTCCGCACGAAAACGCTACAAACTGTTACTAACCCGGATACGATTGCTGACGGTGCGCGCACCCCATCTTTGGGAAAATTAACCTTTCCTTTGGTGCTGCATTATGTGGACGATATGGCAACTGTTTCCGAAGACGCAATTCGCAGCACAATGTTTTTTATGTGGGAACGCATGAAGATAGTTGTGGAACCCACGGGAGTGTTAGCAGCGGCGGCTTTGTTCGATGGAGTTGTAAAAGCCCAGAATGCTCGCATTGGGGTAATTGTCAGCGGCGGAAATGTAGATTTTAATCATTTACCCAACACCAAAGGATCGTTAGATGCTGCCATTAATCTTTGATACCTGCGTGCCCAGAGATGAGATTTTATCGGGAGACTTGTCTCTAGATTTATTTGCAGCAAAATTGCGGTTGGTAGTCGAAGGAACTGCACCTCAAGTTTATCAAGATGCCAATAAATTCTTTGCCAATACCTTCGCAACTGATGGCATTAAAACCCTGATCCGGGAAGTTTTCAGCCGCTTGATGAAGCAAAGCGCCGGGGCTGGGGTGGTTCGTTTGGAAACGAGTTTTGGGGGTGGGAAAACTCACGATGAAATTGCACTCTGGCATATCTGCAAGCAAGGGCGAGAAATTCTCGGACTGGAACGCTTTACAGATATTAGCGTTATTCCCGATCGCCCGATCGCCGTTGCAGCCATCGACGGTCGAGATTTAGACCCAGAACAAGGAGTTTATCACTCGGACAGTGGCTTGACAACCTACACTCTTTGGGGCGAAATTGCTTACCAAATTGGCGGGATTGCAGGCTATCAGTTACTGCAAGGCAGCGATAAAAGCGGTGTCAGTCCCGGTACTTCGGTGTTAGAACGGTTGACGGGGGGACAGCCGACTGTGATTATTTTAGATGAAATTGCGCGGTATTTGCGATCGGCAAAAGCGAAGCAAATTGGCAGAAGCGATTTAGCCAAACAAGTGGTAGCTTTTCTATTTTCCCTGATGGATTTGGCGGCAGCGTGCGATAATTTAGTATTGGTTTATTCCCTCGCCTCGACAGCAGATACTTTTGCTGAAGAAACCGCAGAATTGCAAGAAACGATGCGCGCTTCCGCAAGACAAGAAAGGGTGTTGAGTCCTTCTACAGATATCGAAATTTACAACATCGTTAAACAGCGCGTGTTTGCCAGAGTTAGCGAGGAAGCGGCGCTAAAAGCGGCATCGGAATATTTGGCGGCTTATCGCAATTGCCGCGTTAATTTGCCCGATGGGTGCAAAGATGCGTCATACTCAAAAGCGATCGCCCAAAGTTATCCGTTTCACCCGGAATTGTTCAATCTTCTTACTAAAAAAATTGCTTCTATTCCCGAATTCCAGAAGACGCGGGGCGCTTTGCGATTGTTCGCGCAAGTCGTGCGGCATTTGTGGGAAAATCGCGACGGTTGGATGCCGATGATTCACACGCATCACATTCCTATAGGGATGGATGGCGAAATTACTAACGATCTGACTTCTCGGTTGCAACGATCGCCCCTGCGGAATGCGATCGGCGCTGATATATACAATCCCGATGGTAGGCCGGCTTACGCACAATTGCAAGATGGGGAATGGATAGCAGCGGGAAAACCGCCGTTTTCTACTTGGGTAGCCCGATCGATCTTTTTGCATTCTCTGACTCAGGGAAATTCTTCGGGTATTCGGCTGGCTGAGTTGAATTTGTCGCTGCTGACTCCAGGGGTTGACAGCGGTTTTGTCGATCGCGCTTTAGAAAGATTGACGAAGGTAGCCTGGTATTTAGACTTCGATCCGATAACATCTTTAGCCAGGTTTAAAGAGGAACCTTCGATCAACAAAATTATCACCGAGGAGAAGGAACAAGTCGGGGTAGTATTGGCGAAAGAAGATTTGCGAACTCGTCGGGATAGCATTTTTGCCAAAAAATTCTTTACCTTAGTTTCTAATATCGAAAGTCCCGGAGATGTAGACGACAACCCGGATGAGGTGGCGTTGTGCGCGATCGACTTTGACGAAGCGACGGTGAATGCTTCTACCGACGCAGCCCCGGAATTAATAGAGAGAATTTTTAACAATAGCGGCGAATCGGGGAAGTTTCGCACCTACCGGAATCGGTTGTTATTTTTGGTGGCAAATCGGCTAGAATTAGAAGCGGCGATCGACAATGCCAGAGAATATAAAGCCATTCAAAATATTCTCAAAAGTCAGAACCGACTGGCAGATTTATCTGGAAGCCAGCAGAAGCAATTGAAGGAACGGGAAGGCGCAAAAGATATAGCTGTGAGAGTATCTTTGACTAATGCTTACCGTCATTTATTTTATCCCTCAAATGACCAAGTAAAAGCACCGAAAGGATTGATGCACTACACTCTTACCGCGCAGGATGCGAGTATGGTGAAAGGCAAAAACAACCAGCAAGATGTGATTCTCAAAGCCCTCAAAGATTGCGGCAAGATTCGCCCGGAAGAAGCTAAACCTTTCGCCCCGGCTTTTATCCTGCAAAAAGTGTGGCCTGCGGGGTTGGATAGTTGGACGACGAAGGCGCTGCGCGATGCTTTTGCTAAAGATTTGAGTTTGAATATTCTCCTTGATGCGGAAGTTTCGATGCTGCGGGAGACGATTCGCGAAGGGTTGAAAATGGGCAATTGGGATATGAAAGTCGGGGAGAGACTATTTATCAAAACCGATGATAGTATGCTGACACTGCCGGAGACGATCGAATTTAGCGATCGCGCTGTATTGTACAAGCGCGGCATTCTCGAACCTCCAGCGCCCAAAGAAGTGGAACTCAGCGCCCAATTGATGCCGAGTGCAGAAGCGGCAAAACTCGTGCGTGTCAGGTGGAAAGCCAAAGGAGCATTGACGGTTAGTTTGTATCACAATGATAGTTTGGTGGCGGGAAATTTCCGCCCTTCCGATGAGTATGAAACCACCATTGTTAATAACAGTATTTTTCGTGTGGTGGCCGATTACGGTAACGGTGAGACAGCAGAAAAAGCAACCAATGTCAATCTAAATCCTCAAGTTCCTAGGGTGGGAGAGCCCAGAAATTCTCCTTATGTTGTGGAAACGCTACAGCCGAGTTTGTGGGATGCGAAACCGCCGATTATCGAACTCGACGGCACGATTAATGCCGTATTTGCGGGATTGGGCGATCGCATTAGCGACCACAAAGTGCAAGGCATCGAAGTGCTAGAATTGTCTGTGGATCAGGTAATGGATTATCGCAAATTAGGAACAGCTATTGCCCTATTGCAGCGGTGGCAACCGCAAATCGACCAAACCGTAAACATTCAAACCGGCGACCAATTTGTGCGGTTGGAATATCAAGGGGCGTTGCGGGGATTTCAGAGCTTTTTCTCGACTATTAACACTTTGTTGAACAGTCCCGACGCGCAAGCAACTGTTAGTTTGAAAATTACCTTAGAATTTAAGCCAGCTTTGTCAGCAAATGCTTCGGATATTAGCAGTATAAAACAAACGCTCGATCGCAATCCGGTAGAGCGTTTAAATTTAATGGCAAGAGTAGTATATTAAAATGTAGGGGCGGGTTCTACCAACCATCTACGCCTCAAACAAAATCTCTCATAAACCCGCCGCGCCCAGAGATCATGCAAGAATTTCAGTTACGAGTTTTGCCTTTAGATCATAACAACTTCGCATTAGAACTCTATCAATGTGCTTACAAGAAAGCCGGAGAGAAAAAACGTCCTGCTGCTAAAAAATTGGGGCGACTCAAAGGCAATGCTCTGGTTTTGGCGAGACAAACAATTTATGCAACTCTCAAAGCGAATAATTACGATCCAAAAAGTTTATCTCAGCAGCGACAAACTCCTTATATATTATCAGAAGAATCGGGGGTGAGTTTGGCGATTTTATTTCAATCGCTGCAACCGCTATCGAAAACCGAACGAATTGCTAATATTGCCGAAGGGATTATGGCGATGAGTAATGAAGAAGCACATTATTGGTTTGGTAAAATTGCCAATGGCAATCGTTCTAATGCTTTGAAAGCTTTGCGAATTTTATTGGGAGATTAATCTGATGAAAGTAGCTGATTTGTCTAATGAAACTTTAGCTAAGATTAAAACAGTCCGGTGGGATCGGATTATTGAGAAGCATGAAGGGCCGGAGACATGGGAGTCGGAGTTTAGATACGGCGAACCAGAATTTCTCGAAATTGAGGGGCGGTGGGTGTTATTGCCCGTTGAAGCATCTCGTCACCAAAATATCACGATTTTGCGGACGATTTGGAGCGCGGATGGCAACTCGCTGACTCTGTTTCTTAAGGATACAACTTTTGATGATGATATGTTTGTATCGGGATATATGGCTGTGTGCGATCGCCCAAAAGGAGAAGAGTTTTTCTTGGCAGTATTGTACCACGAATGGTTTATCATTGAAAAAGCAGAGCTATTTGAAGGTTGATGTAAGAATTTTGGGGCGCTTTATCTGTTAGTATCGCGAGGAACAAACACAATGATTCAATCACCTCCAAAACTTTTAACTGTTGATGAATTTATTGCTCACTACGGGGACAGCGATTATTGTGAACTAATTGATGGTGAATTAATCGAAATGGAAGCAACGGGCCCGCACGAACAAGTATCTGCTTTTTTGGGACGCAAACTAAATGTGGAAATTGACCGTCAGGATCTACTTTACTTTATTCCCCCTCGCTGTCTCATCAAACTATTAGGAACACCAACGGCTTTTCGCCCGGATGTAATTGTATTAGATGAAACTCAATTGATTAATGAACCTTTGTGGCAGCAAGAACCTGTAATTACATCAGGACAATCAATTAAACTCATCGCTGAAGTCGTCAGCACTAACTGGCAAAATGATTACGCTCGCAAAGTTGAAGATTACGCTTTGTTAGGAGTGCGTGAGTATTGGATTGTTGATTATTTGGGTATTGGGGGTAGAGAATACATTGGAAAACCTAAACAGCCGACTATTACAATCTGTAATCTGCGAGAAGATGAGTATCAAAAACAGTTGTTTCAAAATAGCGATCGGCTGATTTCTACAATCTTTCCCGACTTGCAATTAACCGCAAAACAAATCTTCGATTGTTCCTCAGTCCGATAGTCCGTCAGGGGTTTCAACTCCTGGCGTACTGTCGGACTATCGAAAAATCCGACTATCGAAAAATCCAATTGTCCGACTGCGGGAATGTCGAACAGTCTCCTTAAATTAACCCCAAAAAATTATGCGCCCTCACCTCTTTATCGAGAAAATCATGCCCGTAAATCTGCTAAACGAGCAGGTTTATTACGAACACGGCGGCAATCCATTTAAAGGATTGCATCGCTGGTATTCGCGCAAACCTTTATCGTTTTCTCGCGCTTCGGTGTTGGGGTCGATTTTACCCGCAGATATCTCTTTAGAAGAGTTTGAATATTTGCTGGGATTGGAACCGGGGAAGGAAATTAAACTCTACAAAACTCCCCCGTCTTCGGTGCGAATTAAAAAGGTTCATGACTATTGCGAGAAGGTGTGGGGGAATCGCACGCCGACGATTTTAGATGCGTTTGCGGGTGGGGGAAGCATTCCGTTTGAGGCGGCGCGGTACGGGTTGAATGTGTTGGCGTCGGATCTCAATCCCGTGGCGGTGGTGACGATGAAGGCGGCGATGGAATATCCGCTGAAATTTGGCCCGGATTTGCAGGAGGATATTGATAAATGGGTGAAATGGGTGGGGGATGAAGCGGAGAAAAGATTAACTGAGTTTTTCCCATCTTTACCGGGGGAAACTGTGCAGAATTATTTGTGGGCGCATACGGTGGTTTGTCCGAGTTGTCAGTCGGTTGTGCCGTTGAGTCCGAATTGGTGGTTAGATAAATCGTCTGGTGGTGCAAAAAAAGGTCAATGGTGTGCGGTGAAACCAATTCCTAACTTGGCACAGAAGCGGGTGGATTTTGAGTTGGTGAAGGGGAAGAAAGGCAAGGAATCGACGATTAAAACGGATGCGGGTGAGTACGATCCAAGTGTTTATAACACGATTAGCAGAGGTGTGGGGAAATGTCCTAATTGCGATACTGTGATTGAGGATGAAGCAATAAAATCACTTGCACAATCTTCTAGATTAGGACATCAGTTATATTCAGTTGCTTACCGTCAAGGCAGCAGTTTTTTAGAATTTAAAGTTCCGACCGATATCGATATAGCAGGATGTGAAAAAGCCGATAAGTTTTTACATGAAAAAAGAATCGAGTGGGAATCATTAGGATTAATTCCCATGCAAGAGATTCCCTCTAATACTCAAAGAGGGCCAGATATGTACCTTTATGGAATTTATCACTGGCAAGAGATGTTTAACTCGCGCCAGTTGTTAACTCTTGTTACTTATGTAGAAATTATCAACGAAGCTAAGGCGCTGCTACAGGCTGAGTGCGAATTACAAAAAGTAGAGGCGATCAGCACTTATTTAGCATTAATGCTCGATCGATGTATTGATATTAATTGCAGACTAACTCATCTTAACTCTTCAGTGCCTAATTTTCAGCTTGCAACCTCTCAACACGCTTTAAATTTAATGTGGAACTATGTGGAAACTGCGGGACAAAAAAAGCTTTGGTCAGTGTATTCTAAAACAGTAGCAAACTTTTATTCTGATCTTTGCGCCTTATTCGGCACAAAATCCCACTCAACAGGCTTGGTCGGTATCGAACAATACGACCCCAAAACCATCCAAATCGATGCCGCATCCGCCGATAGCCTCTACCACATTCCCGATAATTCAGTCGATGCCATTATCACAGACCCGCCCTACTATGACTCAGTTAGATATGCGGAACTAACAGATTTTTTCTATGTTTGGCTACGAGCAAATTTACTCGATATTTTCCCCGATTTATTTATTAACGAACTCACCGACAAAGATAGAGAAGCAATTTCAAATCCCGGCCGCTTCCGCAACATGGGCACATCCCCCGAAGAACTCGCCAAACAAGATTACGAAGCAAAAATGGCCCTAGCTTTTAGCGAATATTACCGAGTTTTGCGCGATGACGGCGTGATGACAGTCCAATTCAACCATAAAGAATCCGGCGCGTGGGACGTGCTCACAAAATCCCTCATCGATGCCGGTTTCGAGATTACCGCATCTTGGGCTGTCAGTACCGAAAACCCGCAAAACTTGCACCAAGCGCAGAAAAACTCGGTTTCTAGTACAGTGCTCCTCGTCTGTCGCAAACGTGATCCTAACGCCGCCCAAGCTTGGTGGGATGATTTGCGCCCGGAAGTCGCCAATCTCGTCGAACAACGCGCCCCAGAATTTGAAGCCAACGACATCAAAGGAATCGACCTTTATTTAAGCGCCTTTGGCCCGGCTTTAAATGTGTTCAGCCGTTCCTATCCCATCCTCAACAGCAGCGGCGAAGAAGTGCGCCCGGAAGTTGCATTTGCTGAAGCCAGAAAAGCCATAGCAAACTATCGCTTCCGCAAACTTGCACAAACCGATACCGCCGGATTTGACGCCCTGACGCAGTGGTATTTCCTCGCGTGGGATGCCTTTGGCGCTGTCGAGTTCCCCTTCGATGAAGCGCGACAACTCGCCCTCGCCGTCGGCGGTTTCAACGTCGTTGATTTAGCAAAAGTCTACAAATTAATTGACTCGACTAGCGGCACTTGCAAACTTTTGACACCGAAACAGCGGCTGAAAAAAGGAGCTTTTTCGGTCAATCCGCAAGATTTTTCGATTACCTATTTAGTCAATGGATTGCACGCGATTATCGGTTTGTATCAGGAGGACGGAGATATTCAAATCGTGCGCGAGTTTATGAAAAAAACGGCTTTGACTGATAACGATAATTTCATGCGGGCGATAGAAGTGGCGCTGAAAGTGATTCCGCGTATTGGGGATGAGAAGAAACGCATCCCGGAGGAGAAGGCTTTGTTAGATTTGTGGTTGGCGATGGATGAGATTAAGGCCAAGGTTGTTTATCAACAGATGGAAATTCAGTTTGAGGGACAGTTGAGTTTAGATTTGAATGTAGGTGGTTGAAAGAATGAGAGAAGAGATCCCCCCTAACCCCCCTTAATAAGGGGGGGACAAGAGTTTAATTCAAAGTCCCCCGACTATCAGGGGGATTTAGGGGGATCGAAGATTGTGGCATATAACAAATAACCAATAACAAATTACTAATAACAATTATGCCGGATGTTTATGTTATCGGAGGTTGTAACGGTTCGGGAAAGACAACTACGGCGATGCAGTTGTTGCCGCATTTTCTCAATGTGTTTGAGTATGTCAATGCGGATGAAATAGCTGTTGGGCTTTCACCTTTCAATCCCGAATCTGTGGCGATTCAAGCGGGGCGATTGATGCTGCAACGGTTAGACGCGCTATTAAATGCCGGTGCTGATTTTGCTTTTGAGACAACTCTCGCCTCTCGCAATTATGTCCGTTTTTTGCGAAAGTGTAAACTAAAAGGTTATACTATTAATTTAATTTATTTTTGGTTGCAAAGCCCGGAATTAGCTGTTTATCGGGTGCGGCGGCGGGTAGAAAGTGGGGGGCATAATATTCCTGAAGATGTGATTCGTCGCCGCTATGAAAGAGGACGCAAAAATTTATTAGAATTGTACTTACCTTTAAGTGATATGTGGGTTAGTTATGATAATTCTAATCCTATTCCTGAATTGATTGCAGAATGCCCTTTAAATTCTAATCCGATAATTTATCAGTCCCAGATTTGGAATACAATTACTCAGGAGGATTAATCCGATGACTCAAACAAATCAAAAATTGTCCGATCGAATCGATGCTGGTGTTAAAATGGCGATCGCACAGGCGATTGAGAAACACCGCAGACTCGGACAATCAATTAGTATTTGGCAAGATGGAAAAGTCGTGACACTTTCTGCTGAGGAGATTCCGCCACAACAAATACCAGAATAAGTTACCCAGATTCAGGAAAATGAATTTAAAAGATTATCCCTGGCGCATCAGCTATTCTAGCAACGAAAATAACCCGATCGCCGATTTCTACATTCCCGCGCTAGAATGTGCTCGACAGTACGATCGTAAATCCGGCTTTTTCAACAGCGCCATCCTCAGTAAAGTAGCGCAGGGATTGGGCGCGATGCTGCACAATCAAGGGCGGATGCGGTTAATCATGGGCTGTCAATTCAGCCCGCAAGACTTGCAAGCTATCCAACAAGGTTACGCCCTCCGAGATGCAGTTACCATGCGCCTCGATACCGATTTACAACCGCCCAAAACCTTCGCCCAACTCAAACATTTTGAAATCCTCAGTTGGCTGATTCAAAACAGTTATCTCGATATTAAAATCGCCGTTCCCCTCAAATCTAACGGCTTACCAATAGATACTGAAAGTTTACTCGATCGCCAGCATATTTTTCACGAAAAAGTCGGCATTTTCACCGACTGTAACGGCGCACAATTAGCTTTTAGCGGTTCCAATAACGAATCTCTCAGCGGTTGGGAAAGTAACGTTGAATCTTTCCACGTTTATTGTGCTTGGGAAGGCGGCAGAGATGCAGAACGAGTTTCTGAAGAGATTTTTCGGTTTGAACAGTTGTGGAACAATTTATCGCCGAATGTGCGCGTTTTTGAAGTCCCGGAAGCGGTCAAAAATAAGCTGCTAAACTACGCGCCCAGCAGTAAACCAGTCTGGAATCGGGAGTCAGAATTCAGGAGTCAGGAATCAGAAATCACCAGTCAGGAAGAAACAGGAATTATTGCGGCTTCGGCTTCCTTAATTCTCGATTCGGAACTATCCCAAGATTATGCTAAATTTGAACCGCTTCTCAACTTGTACGCTTCACCAACTTGTCTCGATTATTGTTTGAAATCTATTCCGATTAAACCTTGGCCCCATCAGATTAAGATATTGCGTAGAGTTGCGGCTAATTTTCCGAAAAGTTTCTTAATTGCGGATGAAGTCGGATTGGGAAAAACCATCGAAACTGGGTTAATTCTGCGTTACTTACTCGTCAGCCAAAAAGTCAAACGTGTGTTAATTTTAGCACCAGCCAGCATTCAGCCGCAATGGCACGAAGAATTGCGCGAAAAATTCAATCTGCACTTTTGGAGTTATAGCAAAGGTGAATTAAAAAATGCGTATGGGGAGAGGAGTCAGTCAGGGGAAGAGAATATTTGGAATTCCCAAAATCTCATTTTAGCATCATCTCATTTAGTCCGTCGGAGCGATCGTACAAAACAGCTTTTAGACGCGCAACCGTGGGATTTGGTGATTCTGGATGAAGCGCATCACGCCCGCCGCCAAAGCCCGCAAAACCGCAAGGAAACTCCGAATCGATTGTTACAGTTAATGCAGCAATTGAAAGAAAAAAGCCGATCGCTGTTATTATTATCCGCCACGCCGATGCAGATTGACGCGATCGAAGTTTTCGATTTATTGCACCTTCTCGGACTGCGAGGACATTGGTCTTATGGTGAGAATTTCTGCAATTATTTTAGCACCTTGTCGGAAAAGCCCGATCGCCAAACCTTGAATTTTTGGCAACTGATGTCTGTGGATTACTTCCAGCAAGGCGGTTCGCCCTGTGCTCGGTTGCAGCAATATCTCCAAAAGTGCGATCGGCTACTATATTATAAGTTGCGCGATGTTTGGGAAAAAAACCAGCGAGTCAACCCAAAACAAGTTGCTGAAGACACGGATTTTATCGCCGCTTCCCGCCAATATTTGACAGTTAATACTCCCCTCAAAGATTTGATGTTCCGCCACACCCGCGACACCTTGCGCCAATACTATCAGCGGGGATTGTTGGATCGCGATATTCCCCACCGCGTAGTCAGAGACAATGCGATTACTTTAGAAAATAACCGCGAAGTGCCGCTTTATCTCGCCGTCAGCAATTACGGGCGGCACTTTTACAATCTCGCGCAAAAAGACAACCGCAAAGCGTTAGGATTTTTGATGACTCTTTACCGCAAACGCCTGACAAGTTCGTTTTATGCGATTCGCGAATCCTTACAGCGTCGCCTCGAAGGAATTAGCATTACTGAGGATGATTTTCACGATTTAGATGATGCCGATGACGTGATTTTGGAAGGAATGGAATCTTATTTTGAACCAGCCGATCCTGAAGAAATTAAATATTTAGAAGATTTACTTTATCAATTCGAGAATACAGGCGAAGATAGCAAGCTTTCGCATTTTATCACAATTTTGCGTCAAGAACTAATCCAGCGCGAAAGTGCGATCGTCTTCACGCAATACACCGACACAATGGATTATCTCAGAACTGCTTTACAACAATTATATGGTGCTCAGATTGCTTGCTATTCCGGGCGCGGCGGAGAATTGTATCAAAATGGCCAATGGCGAATTTTTCCGAAAGAACAAATCAAAACCAAATTCCGAGAAGGAATCATCAAAATTTTACTTTGTACCGAATCCGCATCAGAAGGGCTAAATTTGCAAACTTGCGGCGTTTTAATCAACTACGATATGCCTTGGAATCCCATGCGAGTCGAACAACGCATCGGCAGACTCGATCGCATCGGGCAGATTTATGATACCGTAAGAATTCACAATTTTTACTATGACGGAACCGTAGAGGCGAAGGTTTACAAGAAATTGCGCGATCGCATCGATGCTTTTCAAACCGTTGTGGGCAATTTGCAGCCGATTCTCGCAACAGTTCCCACTTTTATCGAAAAGGCTGTGATGAGTGCAGATCCCGAAGAAGAGGGCGTTTTGTTGGGAGAGTTCGATCGCATTTTAGACGCGCCGCCATTGCGACCTGTCCTCGATGAAATGGTAGCGATGGATGTAGAATCAGACTTGCAAGAAATCCGTCAACCTTTGCCGCCGACTTCTCTGTTTCCTGAAACAATCGAAAACTTGTTTGTCAATTCTTTGATTTTAAAGCAGATTGGCGCTATCTTCGATCGCTCTGAAAATCGCACTTGGCATCTTAACTATAAAACTCGCGATTATGCTGTAACATTTTACCCGGATATTTTTGACGAAAATGCTTCACTGCAATTGATGAGTTTTGGCAATCCGTTGTTTGAAGAAATGCTCAATGCGATCGCCCTTGTGGCAAACTGTTCTTAATCGAACACTAATCGAACACTGGGGGGCGGACTGTTTAGCTTGTTTCACGAGTTTACCCTGTTTTGAGCTGTGCTAGAGTTTGGTGCTCAACTTTGGCCCTTTTAGGACTAAACTACTTTTAATGACGATCGTCCTTTTTATTTAATTTGCACAATGTCTGAAGAAACAAACTCAGCGGCTCAATCTACAACTGGTGCAGATGCGATCGATGTTGCGATCGCCTCTGGAATCGACTTTGACGGCACTCCGATTCCGCAAGCAAAATTAGACCTCTACGAGCAAGTGATGGGATTAGAAGCCGGGAGACAGCGCAGTGGCGTGTCAAATACCATGCGATCGCGCATTGTCCGAATCGGTGTTAAACACATCGGACAAGAGGAACTCGATAAAATGCTGGTTGCGGCCAACTTTGCACCGTTGAAAGAGAAAGAAATCGCTTTTTATTACGGCGGTAAATAGATAACTTTTATTCCGCTTTATTTCTTAGTCCGCGTAGGCGGACTTTGTTTGTTTAGTAGCGGTTTCAACCGCCGAATCATGAAGGGGATAGCGAACAATTTTTTGGGTTATTACTCCGGTTTTAAAGTGCGTTCCATCAGCGATAAAACAGCGTGTTCAGGAGTAATTTCCCCATTCAACAAGCGGTAAACTTGACGAGAAACAGGAACTTCTATCTCCCGTCGATTAGCCAAATCAATCAACACATTAGTAGTATTAACCCCCTCAGCAGTGCTCTGCAATTCGTGCAAAATTTGCTCCAAAGATTTGCCTTCAGCTAATCCGAAACCAACCCGATAATTGCGCGATAAAGGACTGTTGCAAGTAGCCAGCAAATCTCCCAAACCAGACAAACCGTAAAAAGTTTCTGCGCGAGCTCCCAAACGAACTCCCACCCGAATCATTTCCGGCAAAGCGCGAGTTAGCAAAGCAGATTTAGCATTAGTTCCTAATTGTAAACCGTCGCAAACACCAGCGGCGATCGCAAATACATTTTTCAAAGTTCCACCTAACTCAGTCCCCAGCGGGTCTTCATTCACATAAACCCGAAAAATATCGGAACTGTAAATATTTTGCACTTGTTTTGCCGCCGCTAAATCCAAACTCGCCGCTACCGTTGCCGCCGGCAAGCCCTGCTGAATTTCTTCGGAAAGATTAGGGCCCGAAAGTACGACTATTGAATTGTTCGGAAACGCATTTTGCCAAATTTGAGATGGAGTGCGGGTACTGGCGGGGTCTAAACCTTTGGTGACAGTAACTATAATTGTACTGGGACTTAACTCTAACGCCAAAAGTCGATCGACTGTTGCGCCCACCCCTTTCATCGAAACTGCGGAAACAACAACATCCGCACCCGTTATCACAGATTCTAGATTAACAGAACTGCTGCGCGACCACAAATTAACTCGATCGCCTTTTTTGCCTCCCAGATTGGCCAAGGCCGAACCCCAAGCACCTCCGCCTAATATTGTCAACCTTGCCATAGAATTTAGTTTAATGAACTCAGATGTTACACCATTCTCAAGAACGGGCTAGAAGCCCGTTCCACAAGAAGATTGAATTTTTTTGTGGAACAGGCATCTTGCCTGTTCCTGACATTAGTGCAAGAAGATTGAATTTTTTTGTGGAACAGGCATCTTGCCTGTTCCTGACATTAGTGCAAGATGTGAAATGAACAAAGAAACAAAAACTCCCCTCCTACAAACGCGGCCGCAATCCATAATGACGGTAACGCCAATAATCGCGCAAAATGCGATCGTGATCAAAACATAATTGATGGGGAATCTGCCAAGATTCAAAAATCTGTAAATTTTTAGCATCGTCGGCGGCTTGAGGTTCGCCCGTTGCAGAAGCCAAAAATACAATACTGATAGTGTGTTCGCGGGCGTCGCGATTGGGGTCGGAATAAACGTAAAATTGCTCAATTAATTCTACATTCAAGCTTGTTTCTTCTAAAGCTTCGCGTTTTGCCGCCGTTTCTACCGCTTCCCCGTAATCGACAAAACCGCCGGGAAGTGCCCAGCCGTAGGGAATATTGCGGCGTTCGATGAGTATAATCGGCCGATGCGGGCGATCGGCTAATTCGATGATAATATCAACTGTAGGAGCGGGATTTTTGTAAGTCATTTTGTTGGGCATTGGTCATGGGGCATTGGTCATTGGTCATGGGGTATTAATGATTTTATATGTAGCAAATAACAAATAACAAATAACACTCAACTATCGTAAGGTGCGTCGCTCGAAAGAATCTGCAAGTTACATTCAACATCTGGTAGCGACGCACCCTACAAAACGAGCCAGAAAATCTGTTATGCTAAACCGCGAATTAGTACGCGCTGCTTTTGCAAAACCTCTGCATACAGCTTTTCCAACTCACTAATATTCTGACTGAGAGTGTAGCGATCGATCGCCCGTTGGCGTGCTTTTTGACCAAGCAGCATTCCCAACTCAGGATGATCGCAAAACAGCGGCAGCAAGGTTTGCAACTGACTCCGTACCCGCTGAGTGTTCAAAACTATCCCCGCACCTTCCTCCAAGGCCTCGCCGTCAGCACCGGCATCGGTTGCCAAACAAGCTAAACCGCAGGCCATCGCCTCCAGCAACGACAGCGACAGTCCCTCCACCAAAGAAGGCAAAATAAATACGTCTGCACCCCGCAGAATTTCGATCCGGCGTTCATCCTCGGCAACAAATCCGAGCCACACAATGCCATCATCTTCGCCGTAAAACAGTTGCAGCGAGGCTGCTAGGGGCCCGTCGCCTACGATCGCCAATACGTTCCCAGGGCCAAAATTGCACTGTTTCCAGGCCTTTAGCAAAGCCTCGACATTTTTTTCCGGGGCAATGCGGCCTTGGTAAACAAAAATTCGATCGGCTTTTAATTCCGACTTCAACCCCGAAGGCCCGGGCGAATATTTAACAGCATCCACGCCGTTGGGAATCACTGCCACCCGTTCTTCCGGCACTCCCAACTTGACCAATATATCCCGCTGAATCTGAGAAAAAACGATCGTCGAGTCGTAGTTAGCCAAAAACGGAGCGTACAGTTGATACATCAGGTGTTGGGTTCCTGATGTCAAATTCCGCAATTTGCGATCGAACGGCGGGTGAAAAGTCGCCACCAGAGGCAAATTCAATTCTTGACAAATTTCCGGCAGCAGAAAGTCCAGAGGCGAAAGCGTCAGGGAAGCGTGAACCACATCGGGTTTCAGCCGCCGCAGAGATTTCATCAGCACTGTGCGGGACTTGAGAGTCGGAATCGTATAAATTTGCGATTTGTAGTGACAGGGTAAAGAGACTTCGTTGCAACTCGCGGGCGAGAGCGAATTGGTATATGAGGTTTGAGCAATTCCCTTTCCCCATGAACCAGTTGCCATACTCCACGCCGTATTGTTCCTATCCAGTGGGGCCGCTTCTTGGGCAAAGTGCAGGAAACTGACCTGGTATCCCCGGTCTAATAGTGCGTTGGTGACTTCCCTGGAGTAAGTGACGTTACCGCAAAAAGGTGATTTTTTTCCTAGCCAAGCGATGTGCATTCGAGTAAATCAGAGTTTGTTATTTTTTAGATTCGATCGACTTTGCTATTAGTGCTACGGGAAATATACCAGGTTAAGACACCGCCAGCGATCGCTAATCCTGCTAAAGCCAAAAATACTGTCGGCAAACCCAGAAAAGTTTCTGCTACCCCGGCCAAAGCCAACGGTAAACTCAAAGCGATATTAGTGGCATTGTTTTGCAGCCCGAAGACTTTTCCCCGCATTTCTTCTGGGGTTTCTGCTTGAATTGTAGTCTGCATCGGCACTCCTACCAATGAGGCAAATAAACCCAATAGGGTAATGAACAGCACCGAGAGCCACAAATGGTGGGTAAATGCAGAAAGGCCCATCAAAGCAAGTGCCATGCCGATCGATCCGATTAAACTCAGTTGGGAGTGAGAAAATTTGTGGCCGAGATAGCCGACTGTCGCCGCCCCACCAGCCATTCCGACGCCCACCGCAGCCAGCAAAAAGCCAAATTGCGACGCTTTCATACCGGGGAGGATTTCTGCCAGCCGCACCGCTAGAACTGCCAAGGCTGCAAAAATGGAAAAGAGAATAATTAGTTGAATTAAAGCATTACGGACTTTCGGTTGATCGTTGATGTAACGCAGGCCGTCTTGCAAATCTGCGAGGGGGTGTGGCGGTTCGTGTTCGGCATCGTTTTTTTCGCCTGTTTTCATCGACAGCAACAGCACTCCGGCGAAGGCGTAACTTCCGCCTACTACTAATTCTTTGCCGATGCCGAGTCCGCCGCCGATGTTGGAAAATAGGGTGTCGGCTAAAGCTAGTAAGGGTTCTCCGACTGCAAAGCCAATAATCACCGAACCCATCATGGTTGTGGTGTAGAGGGAGTTTGCTGATAGCAGGTGGCGGCGTTCCACAATTAGGGGAATCACTGACTGTTCTGCTGGGGCGAAAAATTGAGTTAGAGTCGAAACGAGGAATGTCACTAGCAGCAGCAAGCAGAATCCGAGCGGCAGTTGACCGAGTTCCCACCCGTCAGAGAGCCACAGCAGCACGGGCAAGGTTAAAACAAAGGCTCCCCGCAGCAGGTTTGTGGCGACGAGCACTGCTTTTTTCGACCAGCGATCAACATACACGCCTGCGGCGGCCCCGAACAGCACTGCGGGAATGGTAAAGGCGATCATGATTGCTGATACCCACCTGCTGATGGTTTGATCTGGCGCTTGAAAGCGGCTGGCTACGAGGGCGATCGTCAGTACGAGATAAACTTTATCTGCTAGTTGGGAGAAAACTTGCCCACTCCACAATGCTAGAAAATTTCGGTTTTTGAGCACTGGCAGAAATCCTGTTTCTTTTTCGGGAATTTCGGCCACTGCTTCGGAGAGTTCTGGTGCTGGCTCTGCTGTGGGCACCGGGGGGATTGCTTCGGATTGTTGGCTTTTGCCGTTGCTTGACTCTGTTTCTGGATTTGTGGGGTATTTATCCATTTCTGGGTATTGGACGTTGCTCCATTGTCGATCGGCCAAGATGGGCTCGGAGCGAAAATCGGGAAAATTTTCTCGTTCTTCCATCTTGTGGTGGGTCACAGCTAAAACAGATATTCTCAAATCAGAATCGGACAGTCGCATCATAGGATTTGGGGTGGATGGCCTGGGATCGTCGAAGTTGGGGGAATGGGAATTTGAAATTGAGGTGTTAACCCCTAAGTTTATTAATAATCTCGTAACTTTATCTATATCTATTATCTGATGTCGCAACAACCTTGAGAATTTACTTGAAATTGCCGGCAGGTTCGGGTATCCCCCCGGCTGGGGGTGCGATGTACGATCGCCCCTTCACCTATTTAAATCCACACTCAAAATTTAAAACTCAAAATTCTCTAAGTAGGTGTCGATCGAGCTTCCCGACCGAATCGTGCAACCTAAATGATACTGGGCATATTGTCGCAAAATATTTTCTACTGATACCCAAGTTGTTCGATCGGCAATCCCCTCTCCTAGTTCTGGACTAGCCAACTGTTGCAGCGCTGCTAATTCCTTAGCATTAATCTCGAAATTTGTCAAGTGTTTGCTGCTATTCGTTTGGCGGGAACGGGAGGCGGATTTGTACAAGCTACCGGTTTCTGAAGAGAGTTCTGCCTCTAGCTTAGCTAGCTCGGGCAAGCTGAAGCTTCCCCCAGAGGGTATACTAAACCCGGTTTGCCAGTTCGGATCGGTGAAATTTGGGATGAGTGGCCCTCTGGTGGCGCAGCAAACTTGGACTTGGGGCGCGAGGCCTGCTAAGGCTAGCAGGTGAAAAATGCCGTGGCTGAGGTGGGCGACAAGCACGGCGGCGGATTGGATTTCTGTGCGATCGGACAAACGCTCCAAACGGCTCAAATGTTCGCCCAGCAACCAAAAGAGTTCTTCTTGGGGCTCATCGGAAAGGGCACTGGCGATCGCCAATTCGGCCAGATATTGCGCGGCTGCGAGTTTCCCTAGGTTACGGCTCAAACCCGGATGGGATTGTACCGTGTCGGCTTGGGTAATTTTGTCGAGCGATCGACCTTTGGCAATTAGCAATTCGTTGACAACAAATAATTCGCTTCTACCGCCAATAGTCGATCGCTGTTTCCGAACACCCGGTGCTACGGCTCGAATTAAGCCAAATTCCCGCGTTAAAACTGTCAGCAGTCGATCGGATTCGCCGATGGGCGCACTCTTTAGATTGATTCCAGTTGCTTTGTAAGTTCGAGTCACTCGATTTTAGATTTTAGATTTACTACATTACTTCGGACAGTTTCATTTTCCTCGTTGGTCGATCGACCTGGAACAGTCATTCTACTGTTGGCAATCAAAAACTGTCCAAAGTATTGTTACTAGACAGTAGCAAAAACAGTCCAGCAGGCAGAACTTTTAGTTGTAGGGTGCGTAAAGGCGCACCAATTCCCAATTAGCCATTACCAATTAGCCATTGCTAATAACTAATAACTAATGACTAATGACTAATGACTAATGACTTTTATCTAAATTATCTCGCTGGCGGAGTAATTCAGGGCCGCGGGAAGTCCCCAAACGAGTAGCACCAGCTACTACCAAATCTAGAGCTTGTTCATGAGTACGAATTCCTCCGGCCGCTTTAATCCCAATCCGTCCCTTCGTAACTTCCTTCAGCAGTCGCACATCGTCAACTTTCGCCGGGCCAAAAAAGCCAGTGTTGGTTTTGATGTAAGCCACACCAGCTTCCATGCAAATCTCAGCCGCTAATTGTTTTTCGGCATCGGAAAGGAGAGAACTTTCGATAATTGCTTTGATGGTGAGATTAGTTTCTTCGCAAATTTGGGCTAATTCCCGGTGGAATTCGTCGATTCTTCCAGCTTTCAACAATCCTAAGTTAACGGAGACATCTAACTCTACGGCTCCATTATCTGCAGCTTCTAGAGCTTCGTAAACTTTCACCGTTGAAGTCGAAGCACCGGTGGGAAAACCTATAACTGTACAGACTTTGGGACGTTTGCCGTGCAGCAGCTCAACTGCTTGTCTGACGTAGGCGGGATACACGCAAACTGTGACAAAGCCAAATCTCTCTGCTTGTTGGCAACAGTTTTCTACTTGCTCTGGCGTAGCGGTGGGGTCGATCAGGCCGTAGTCGATCAAGGGGGCAATATCGATGTCTGCCTGGTTTGCAGCCATTGTTTTTTTATCTCTGAGGTAACTACTTCCTTATTATGTAGCGCATTTACCAATCTTCGACCGAAAGCAGCCCGGGTACAACCCCTCTGAATTCATCCGTGAGATCGCTTTCTCCAATTCTCCAATCGATTGACTTTACTCCGACCCCGACTGAGTACAAATACTCGATGTGCTGGTAAAAACTCTGGTGGGAATTGGTTGACCAATAAATTACAAAAAAATAATAATTTTGTATCTGTCTTTAGATACATTTTGGCTCTTTCTTTAGGTATACTTTGTTAAAAAGAGTTGCGGTAGAGCCTGCGTCAGCTACGCTATGGCAGAGCCTGGTAGCGTCTACTGTTTTTACTCTTAGTAGTGCTTTAAAAACATAAAAGCCAGTGCCAAGCATGAATCATTTAGAACTCGAACAAGAAATTGGGAAAATGGCTATAGCGATGATGAGTCGCAATAGTTTAATTGGTAAAGATTTGATTGCGGATCTCAGAGGGCGGCTGTCTGTTGACAGTTTAGCTGCTTTGATGATTGTCAGTATGGAGCGTTTGATTTGGTCTGACTGCGAGTCCGTGATCTGGAGTTTGAGTTATTTGATTCCTGCTGACGTGATGGAAGAAATTCGCCGCATTACTGCGCTGGTTGTTTGCAAGCGATTGATGGGCAAGGGTTTTGTGCTGGGGAAAGATTTTAGTATTGATGGAACCGGCCAGTTGATGTTGAGTGAGAATGCTAAAACAGCGGTTGTGGTTGCTTGAATTGGGCAAGTAGAAGTTGGATCTATTAGCACTATGAGATTTGCAGTTGGACTTTGGGCGCTCTAGCACTCTTGGTGTGACTGCAAACCTAATTCGGGATGCGGTGGTAAGAGTTGCGTGATTCACGGAGAGTTAAGATTCGCAGCAGCTCTAAAAAACGATGAGTGCGGTTAGCTAAAAGAGCTTTTTACGAGAGGAAAATAGTTAGTTTCGACCGCAAATTGTTGAGATTGTTATTGGGAGTGTGTACGGGCGATCGCCCTGTATCAAATTTTTCAGATTTTTAGTGGAATTACAGTTTTAATCCAGGTATGGTTTCATGTAGAATCATCCCTAAGATAGATACAAAATATTATGAACTTAATTCAAAACTTGGAAGCGGCTTGGTATTACCATCTGGGTTCGCGCCACCTCGAAGCTAACGATGATCATGGTGCTCTGGCGAACTTTAACAGAGCTGTGAAGTTGCAATCAGATCATTATAAGGCTTGGTTCGGCCGAGGTATGGCTCTGGGGAAATTAGAACGGCACTTAGAGGCGCTGAAGAGTTTTGATGAGGCCTTGGCGGTGGAGCCGAATGCGAGCTTTGGCTGGCACAACCGGGCTATTGCTTTAGGAAAGTTGGGTCAGTGGTTGGAGGCTCTCAACAGTTTTGACCGGGCTCTGGAGTTCAGTCCGTGCGCGGCGAGTATTTGGCACAACCGGGGACTGACGCTGATCGATATGGGGCTGTACGAGAAGGCGGTTCGGAGTTTTGATCGATCTTTAAATTTGCACCCGGAGGCTGCTTGGGCGTGGTACAACCGAGGTAATGCCTTGTTGGAACTCAAGCTTTACTATCAGGCGCTCAACAGTTTTGAGCGGGCGATCGAGTTTAATCCTGACGACGCCAAGGCTTGGTACAATCGCGGTCTAGCTGCCAACTCTATGGGACTTTACAAACAAGCAGTGGCTAGTTTTAGCCGATCGATCGCTCTACAACCGGGCAGAGCCGAAGCTGTGGGCGAACGGAGAGTAGCTTTGGAGAAATTAGTAGGTTTAAATCAGAGAAATGGCAAGTTTACTCCCACATCTGAGCGTCCCTTTGAAGATTATTTAATTTGGTACAACCGGGGTGTGGAATTGGCGCGAAAAGGCTGCTACTCTGAGGCGATTGCTTGCTACGAAACAGTTTTAGAAATAAATCCTGATTTTGCTAATGCTTTTTACAATAAAGCTTGCTGTTATGCTCTACTGGGGTTTGCTGATTTGGCCCTTGACAATTTGCAGCGGGCTGTTGAGTTTATCCCTAATTTATACCGAGAGCTAGCTTTAGCTGACTCTGATTTAAGCTGCATTTGGAAACAAGAACGTTTTGAAGCGCTGATCCAAGGTTGATTTTACGCAAAAAACAGCTCGCCCAATTGGGGAGCTGTTTTTTTGGCGGGTGCAAATTCGATCGCCCGACAGTATTTGTGCAATCTTTGCTATTGCACAGAAACTCGGATTGAGGGCTTGACCGGCCTCTTGGCAACTACGATTACCCGGTAGGTGCCGGACTCGGGGAGTTGAGCAAAAGTTTGACCTTCGCCTTGATCCAGAAGTTGTCCCGACGGAGATTCGATCGCCAGATCTAGATTTTTGTTGCTAGCTGTCACCCTCATTGTCTGTCCCTGCTTGCCTTGAAGCGTGATGGGCTGGATTTGGTAGCCGGACATTTTGAGTTTGACTGTGGCTTGTTTTTCCTTGAATGCTATGGGAATTGCGCGATCGGGCCTATAAGTCCACTTAGCGTTAAAGTCGCGTCCGATCACGAAGCTGGTGGTTTCACCTTTCGGGGTAACTCGCACGCGGTAGATGCCTGACTCTGGCAACTGGCCAATCCACTGATTGTCTGCTTTTTCAATAACCCCCATATTTTCACCATTGGGACTGTACAGTTCGGCTGTCAGTTGTCCCGCCCACAGGGAGAGAGTGAGTTCTCGCCCTTTGATGCCTTCAAAAATATAGGTGGTGGGTTGGTTGATGGTTTCTCGGATTTCCGAGGTTGACATTCGCTTGATCGGTTCGAGGTTGGGAACCGATTCAGAGGTAACGGGTTTGTTAAGGGTTTGTGTAATTTCCGAGGCAGCCATCAGCTCGCTCGGTGCAATTTTGGGGGCTACTGGGCTGGCAAATACTGATTTTGCCGTCATCATGAGTAGCATTCCAGTCAGTAAAATTAGTTTTTTCATGTCGCACTTCCGAGGGGGGTAAGGAATTGTATATGGTTACTTGTGTTTGCCTGTTTTCACCGGATTAAATCGGGCGATCGCACAGAGGCTACAGCAGAATAGAGGATACACGTAAATATCCCGTACTTGCACAAAACCTGATGGTAGCAGATTGGCAGTGCGGGAGCTAAGTAGTAGGCTCTGTTTTTCGGGACATTTCAATGATACTACCTACGCATAATATCATCAGAGAATATTAGTAATTGGGTCGAGGAAAATTAAAGCTGTTTCCCAGGATCTTGTTAAAAAAATGCCCACACCCAAAAAACGCGGTGTTTTGGATTCTGGCTCTGCCTTACTACTAGAAAACTGCTAGCACCCCACGGGGTTACAGCCCCTCGTATTGCTTCGTTTTTGGCGATCGCCTAATTATGTAGGGCGCTGCAAACCGCACCTTACCATATTTGTAGCACGTCCAACCCTGGTTTTCCTAAGTTTTGATCCTGTATTTTTATCGGGCAGATTTAGTCAGACTCTCTGATACAAACGAGTTTATCACTGCCAAATCTGCCTTACCAGACGAGGTTAATTTGTATTACGAACCTGCCAGAACTTTTAGGTAAGCTTCTACTGTTTTGGACAACCCCATTTCTAGCGCTTCCGCAATTAAAGCATGACCAATCGACACTTCTAGTATATCAGGAATCGAGCAAAATTTTGCTAAGTTTTGCAAATTTAAATCATGGCCGGCATTCACCCCTAAACCTGCTGATTGAGCGGCTTGAGCTGCTAAAACATATTGTTGAAAAACAAATTCTACTCTACCTTCGCGAAAAGCAGTTGCGTAGGGTTCCGTGTACAATTCTACTCTGTCTGCTCCAACTTCTTTTGCTAGCGGCATGAGAGCAGCATCTGCGTCCATAAACAAGCTGACTCTAATGCCGTTGTCTTTTAATTTTTCAATGATTGGTAAGAGCCGATCGCGATTTTCGGGAATATTCCAACCGCTATCCGATGTTAGCACGTCGGGAGCGTCCGGCACCAAGGTGCACTGAGCCGGTTTTACGTCGCAAACTATATCCATAAAGGGCGGCTGAAACGGATTTCCTTCGATGTTAAACTCGACGGTTAGCATTTTGGCTAATTCGTAAACATCGGCAGCTTTGATGTGCCTTTCGTCGGGGCGGGGATGGACGGTAACGCCGTGAGCTCCGGCGGCAATTACTGTTTTTGCGGCTTCGGTAACGCTGGGGATGCCGATGTTTCGAGAGTTTCTGAGGAGGGCGATTCTGTTGATGTTGACGCTGAGTTTTGTCACGGGATGTTACTCTTTAAGGTTGATGCTACTATATTAATCGCTTTCGGTACGAAACCTTGAGCCTATTGCGGTAGTGTTAGGGCATTCTCCGAGTAAAAATTAGCTTCTGCAAGCGGTAAGCTCTCGGCAAACAAAGCCTCCGCTATTGGCTGTTTTACTGCCAAATCTTCAAGATTTGCGATGCAGAAAAGCGGTGCGACGCGCTCGACTATTGCAGGGGGAAAATCTCGGCTGAAATATTTTAGTTGAAAGTCGTATCTGTGGGGACGGTAAATCATGCCCAGCAGTTCGATTAAGGGTAGAAGCGTCCAATTGTGATAGTTGCCGATCGCATCTACTAAATGTCCGCGATAAATCTCTTTTTTTACCAGAGGTTGCAGCAAATCGAAACGGATTTTAATTTCGTTGAATCTCGACTGCATTGTAGATAAATGTTTGCTTCGATCCAAAGGAGGCGGTACAATTAGATTAACTTTGTCAAAGGCGATTGGGACTTGTCCGTGTCTCTGTATTTCCAGAAAATCGTTGCGGCTGCTGCGCCGAAAAACGGCAAAATCAATTAGCAAAAACGGCGGGGTTTCTTTGAGCCGCCAGAAGCACTGCGATTGACCGTGCCAAGCGGGTTCTGGAACTCGATATTTGAGTTCTATTTCGCCAATTTCTGCGAGGGCTTTTTCAACAATCTCAAATGTTTCTTCCACGCAGTTATCTTCAACCACAACCGCAATATCGAGGTCTGACCACTCGTCGGTGTACCCGTGGGCTGCTGAACCTCCTTGCCACAAAGCGAGAACAAAATCTAAAGGTTGTAAGGTAGAAACAATCTTTTCGAGAAGGATTTGTCTCATGGAGTCAAGCTATACTGTTTGTTTTCTCTGGCTTGCACAAGTTTAACAAACGATCGCGTGTTGAGATTGCTCCGCCACAGTTCTGCGAGGAGTTGCTAATGCTTCCGGTTGTGTACTGCTGCCAAAAATTACAGGGGAAGCTGCAAGGGAAAGTGGCAATATGAGGGAAAGTGCGATCGCCCGCGATTGAAAATCAGCCTTATATTGTCAGAATCAGAAACTTGCCCGCTGTCCGGTAACATGAGAAAGGATTAATTTTTAACAGCGCGGCATGGCTACTACTTGGGAACTCGACTTTTACAGCCGTCCAATCCTAGACGAGCGAGAGAAAAAAAAATGGGAAGTGTTGATCTGTGAAAGCCCGCTGAAGGTAGGCGACAAAGCCGAATCTCTGTTTCGCTACTCGCAATTCTGCTCCAGTTCTACCGTGAATTCCCTGTGGCTAGCGGGTGCAATTAAAGAGGCGATCGCCGCAGCACCGAAACGGCCCGAAAAAATTCGCTTTTTCCGCCGCCAAATGGCGAACATGATTACCAAAGCCTGCGAGGAGTTGGACATTCCCGCCGCCTGCAGCCGCCGCACCCTCGCCCTCAGCCTGTGGCTGGAAGAACGGATGCAAGACGTTTATCCAGGCGAACCGGGCTATCAACCGGTTGTGAACCCGAGCGTTCAATTTGTACCCGAAACGCCTGTGGCACTGCCGGAGGCTTTAATCGGCGAAAAATGGGCTTTTGTGAGTTTGCCGATCGCAGCTTTTGACGAAATGTCCGAGTGGGATATCGGATTTGGCGAAGCTTTCGGACTGCCGATGACACGCCTCGCCCCAGAAACGCAAATTCCGGGACTGATTATCTACTCGTCGAGAGCAGCAGCCCTGGCAGGTTGGATGTCGGGCTTGGAGTTGGCTTTTCTGAAATTTGAGAGCGGCCCACCAGCTAGGCTGGTATTAGATACGGGAGCTAATGATCGCTGGATTTTAGCTAATCTCAGAGACGCAGCAACTGAGAGAGAAGCGAAAGGATTTGAAGCCGCGAAAAAACAAGCAAAACAAGTACATTTCTTAGCAATTCAGTCGAATCCCGAATCGGAATCTTTTGCGGGATTTTGGCTGCTGCACGAACTAAATATTTAGTCATTAGTCATGAGTCAGCAGTCATCAGTCAGCAGTTAATCTACAGTCATTTAGAAAGAGAGTTAACAGCTATATTGACTAATAACTAATGACTAATGACTAACGACTAACGACTAATGACTAAATATTTACCGATCGCCCATTACCAACCACCGAGAATAATGACCAATCACCAATCAGCAGAACAACTGTTAGAACTAGCCACCAAAGCAGGTGCAGAAGCTGCTGAGGTATTGGAATCGCAATCGCTCTCACGGCCGGTCTTTTTTGAAGCAAACCGCCTCAAACAGCTAGAAACCGCCCAAGCAGAAGGCATTGCACTGCGGCTGTGGCGGGATGGGCGGCCGGGTTTGGCGGTGGCCTACGGGCCTGTGGAACTACAAATTTTGGTGGACAGGGCGATCGCGCTTTCGCAACTTAACGAACCGGAAACCATCGAACTTGGCACCGGTGAGAAAGTTGTTTATCCCGATCGCGGAGTGTCGGTGCCGGCCGAACAGCTAGTAAACTGGGGCAAAGAGGCGATCGCGATCGTCCGCGAAGCCTATCCCGAAAGCCTCTGCACCGCCGAACTCGACTGCGAAATCGAGAGCACCCGCTTGCTGAACACCAGAGGCTTGGATTCGAGTCACACCGACACCACCCTCAGCGGTTACTTATCAGCAGAATTAGTGCGGGGCGAAGATTTCCTCAACATTTGGGAAGGCGAAACCGAACGCGGCACCCTCGACTTAAACACCAGCGCCAAGCGGGTTTTGCAGCGTTTAGAATGGGCAAAAGATAATGTTGCTCCCGCCACGGGCCGCGTGCCGGTGCTATTTACAGCCAAAGCAGCCGATTTACTGTGGGGGACTGTGTGTGCGGCGTTGAACGGCAAACAGGTACTCGAAGGCGCTTCGCCTTGGAATGATCGATTAGGCCAACAAGTGACATCGCCCCTTGTCACGCTCTCGCAGCAGCCGGATATCGGGCCCTATAGCTGTCCCTTTGATGACGAAGGTACTCCCACTCGGGCGATCGTCTTTATCAACAATGGAGTGTTGCAGCTATTTTATACCGATCGCACCACCGGTCGAGCCTTGGGGAGCGGCACCACCGGCAACGGATTTCGCCCAGGTTTAGGCAGCTATCCCACGCCGAGTTTGTTCAATGTTTTAATTAAACCAGGAGAGCGATCTTTAATTGATTTAATCGCTCAATTAGACGACGGAATTGTAGTCGATCAAATGCTCGGCGGCAGTGCCGGAATTTCCGGCGATTTTTCAATTAATGTCGATCTCGGCTACCGAGTCAAACAAGGTCAAATAGTCGGCAGAATCAAAGACACAATGGTAGCTGGCAACGTCTACAACGTCCTCAAACAATTAGTAGAATTGGGAGGAGACTCTGAGTGGAACGGTTCTTGCCACACACCGTCTCTAATTGTAGAGGGATTGTCTGTCATCGGCAAGAATTAAAGTCAGTTGGCAGTTGGCAGTTGGCAGTTGACAGTTGGCAGTTGACAGTTGTCAGTTGTTCGTAGTCATCAGTCAACAGTAATCAGTCAACAGTCAACAGTCAACAGTCAACAGTCAACAGTCAACAGTCAACAATTCCCAATTCCCAATTCCCCACATAATATGCGTATTTGTTTTATCGGCGATTCTTTTGTAAACGGTACTTGCGATCCCAAATGTCTCGGTTGGACAGGACGGATTTGCGCGGCTGCTTGCGGACAAGGACACGATATTACCTACTACAATTTAGGAATAAGGGGAGAAACCAGTGCCGATATAGAAACTCGCTGGTTCAGCGAAGTTTCTTGCCGCTTACCTCACTACAGCGACGGCAGAATCGTATTTTCCTTTGGCGTCAACGACACTTACCTAGAAAACGAAAAAATTCGCATAGAAGTTGAGAAATCAATTGAAAATGCCCGCTCTATTCTCACGTCAGCCCAAAATATATTTCCAGTATTAATGGTAGGGCCCCCGCCAGTTATCGATGCCGATCGCACAAGGCGGATTGCCAACTTATCCGAACAGTTTGCCCAAGTGTGCAACGAGTTAAATGTGCCGTATTTAGATGTTTGCACCCCGCTGCAAAAATCGGAAATTTGGCATAAAGAACTTACCGAAAATGACGTTTCCCATCCCCGCGCCGCCGGTTACGCTGAATTGGCTAAAATAGTTCACAATTGGAGCGGGTGGAAAGCTTGGTTTAAAAATATTAATATATCAGATCAAGAGACAGTAACGCTGTTCCGAGCTGTCGGTCAAAAAGAAATGGAACTGATAAAAGAAAGCGATTTTCTGGCATTTCCGCCACGCTTATCCTTTCAGCCTACTTTTTATCCCGTAGTTCACAAAGCCTATGCCATACAAATCGCGCGAGATTGGAATACAAGAGATGCAGCATCGGGATATTTCGGCTATGTCACTCGCTTTCGGGTTGCGGCAGAATTCTTAAAAAAATATCCAGTTCAAAATGTGGGCAGTTCGATTCACCAAGAATATTGGATTCCGGCAGAAGAATTGAGCGAATTTAATCAAAACATTGTGGGAAAAATTGAAATTTTTGCGGAATATCAACCCTAAACTAGGAGCGAACTATGCTAGAATTTAATCAATTTGAAATAGTGAGTTTTGACTGCTACGGCACTCTGATAGATTGGGAAAGGGGGATATTACCTGCCTTGAAACACTTGCTGTTAAATCGGCAAATTGATTTCAGTGATTTGTTTGCTGGTACAGCCCAACACTTAAAAGTTGAATTCGACTGGTTGATTACTGCGGAAAAAGTGCGATCGTACAAACCGTCAACTCGCAACTTTGAAATAGCCCTAGAAACAATGGAAATTTCTGCTGACAAACTCCTGCACGTTGCTCAGAGCATCTATCATGACATTGTACCAGCCGCATCCATGGGAATCTCAACGGTTTGGGTCAATCGCAGACACGACAAAATAGGATTTGGGGCGACACTACCGGCCAGCGGTCAGCCAGACTTGGAAGTGCCGGATTTAAAAACATTAGTAGAGGTTATTGGGTAAATAATCGCAGAGTAACGCAGATTAGTAAAATTCATCTGTGTTAATTTTGGTGCACCTCCGGTTAAAAATTAGTTATATTTTGGCAAGTCGAATGATTTTTCGCTAAAGTCGAGCCGATCAGACAATTCTCAGGTCATCTACGCTATTTATGCCGTACATAACTATCCCTAAACAATTTAGGGAACCTTCCAGGGTCATCAAATCTCAACTGTTTTTACGACCGAAACGCCTCGCTATTTTTGAAGCTTGTCTGATCGGCTTAGTGGCCGGACTGGCCGGTGTTTTGCTAAAGTCAGGAGTCGGATGGCTCGGCAGTTGGCGAGTTGCTACCTCGACATTAATCCCAGCTTGGATATTACTTCCCAGCGTCGGTTTATGCGGCGGGTTGCTGACAGGTTTCTTGGTTGAGCGTTTTGCTCCCGAAACTGCCGGCAGCGGCATTCCTCACGTCAAAGCTGCTCTCGGCGGAGTCAATCTTTCCTTAGATTTGCGAGTAGCCGTCGCCAAACTTCTGACGACTATTTTAGCAGTTGGTTCCGGTTTAACTTTAGGCAGGCAAGGCCCGACTGTGCAAATAGGAGCATCTTTGGCTGGCTGGATAGGTCACTTGATGCCTACTTCCCCAGATTACCGCCGACAATTGATTGCTTGCGGTGCTGCTGCGGGATTAGCTGCGGGTTTCAATGCTCCCATTGCAGGAGTTTTGTTTGTAGTTGAAGAACTGCTGCACGACGTTTCAGGATTGACTTTAGGGACTGCAATTATCGCTTCATTTATCGGTGCAGTTGTCTCGCAGCTTTTGGGGGGCGATAGTTTAAGTTTGAACCTTCGCGCGTACCAAACCAGTTTTGAGGCTCAGGAAATCCCATTTTACATACTATTAGGAGTTTTAGCGGGATTGCTGGGAGCTTGGTTCACCAAAGGGATTATGGCTAGCTTGCAATTTAACAGGCGATCGCTCAAATTAGCTTTGCCTGTGCGAATGGCTCTAGCTGGTCTAATCTGCGGTTCAGTAATAGCTTTTCTTCCAGCAACTTTCCGCGATAATACGGGTTTACGGGAGTTTATGCTGACCGGCGAAGCAAGCGGCATAACGAGTTTAATTGCTTTTATAGCTCACTTTTTTCTGACAATTATTTCCGCTGCTTCTGGAGCTCCGGGAGGATTGTTTTCCCCTGCCCTAGTTCTCGGTTCTGCACTTGGTCACATGGTGGGCATTGTGCAGGCAGATTTCCTGGGTGTCGGTTTGCCGGTAACTTACGCTTTGGCGGGAATGGGAGCGTTTTTTTGTGCGGTTTCTAGAGCGCCAATTACTGCGGTAGTAATTGTGTTTGAAATTACGGCGGATTTCAAATTAGTGCTGCCTTTGATGATCTGTTCTGTAGTTGCTTATTTGGTCGCGGAAAAGGTGGACAGTGGTTCTTTATACGATCGCCTTTTGGAGTTTAACGGCATTCAACTGACAAAGGCAAAAGCTGCGAGCAATACTTTGAGCGACTTGCACGCAGATGACGTGATGCAGTGCCGAGTTGAAACTCTTTCGAGTCTGCTGACTTTCGATGAAGTGATGCAGGCATTTTCGCGATCGCACCACCGAGGATTTCCAGTAGTTGAAGATGGCAAATTAGTCGGAATTGTCAGTCAAACCGATTTGGCAAATGCCAGCGAGCGCAATTTATCCGGCAACTCGCTGCTCAAAGAATTTATGACTGTACAGCCGATCGCAGTCAAAGCAAGGGATACTTTAAGCGAGGTATTGTACAGGCTCAACAACTACAATATCAGCCGCTTGCCAGTCGTAGAAGGCCGGCGTTTGGTGGGAATTATTACCCGCAGCGACATTATCCGAGTTGAATCTGATCGCCTCAGCGGAGAAACAACCCAGGGCCCGCATCCAGAACCTTCCTATGTTGTCTATCAAACCAAAGCTCCGCAAGTCGGAAACGGCCGCTTATTAGTGCCACTTTCCAATCCCCAAACAGCACCCGCTTTGCTGCGGCTGGCGGCTGCGATCGCGCGCGATCGCAATTACGAATTAGAATGCCTGCAAATCATCTTAGTACCGCGCAACAGTTCCCCTTCAGAAAGCACAGTGCGGACAACCAAAAGCCGCCGCCTTTTGCAACAAGCCGAACGAATTATTCGCAATTGGAACTTGCCGGTACACACCCAAATACGGGTAGCTCATGACGTGCCTAACGCGATTCTGGAGACAATTAAGGAGCGACATATCGATTTGATTTTGATGGGCTGGCAAGGCGAATTTTCCACAAAAGGACGCATTTTTGGCGATGTAGTTGATACCGTAATTCGGCAAGCAGGCTGCGAGGTGATTTTGGTTAAATGGAGCGAAAAACTATTAGCAACACGCAAGAAAAACGAGTTTTCTGCCACTTTTAGCGGGCGGAAATATGCGTCTATAGAATGGGAGTTAAATGCCGAAAAAGTTGACGGCGCAGATAATCCCACATTGGCGAGAGCCTCCGATTCATCAGCGACTCCTGAAACTGAATTTTCCCCGCCGAATTCAGACATTCCAGCCCCAGAATTGGGACTGCACACGCTGATGGGTTTGCAGCGCTGGTTGGTGCCTATTCGTGGCGGTTACAAGCAAGCTGCGGCTTTGCGGCTACTACCTGCTTTGGTGGCTGCGAGTGCTGTACCGGAGATTAAATTGTGTCAGGTTCATCAGCCTTCTGTTGCAGAACCCGATCGCGGAGAATTAAAGCAAGCGGCGGAGTTTATCAAGCGCAGGGTTAGCTGTTCGATAATAGCGACTTCGGTTTGCGCTAAATCGGTTTCTGATGCTTTAATTGATTTGGCTCAGAACGATCAGTGCGATGCGATCGTCCTGGGAGCGAGCCGTGAAGGGCTGCTGAAGCAGGTGATTCACGGGAACATCCCGGAAGCTGTGGCGCGCGGGTGCGACTGTACAGTCATTTTAGTGCGATCGGCCTCTTAGCAAAGTCATACCATTTTATTCTTCTTCCCAGGCTCTGCCTGGGAATACATAGCCGGAGGCTCTGTTTCCCATCACTAATACAGCGTATTCCAGGTTTATGAAGTTTATAGACAAAGACTTTCCCCGTGTCTCTGCTGGGGTCGAAGTATCGGTAGTATGTTTTATAAACTAATACGGTTCTGTTAAGGCTTAAATAGTAGACAGATGTGATTTTACTGTTTCAGCCTGCCTATAGTCTGGAAGTAAACCCAATAGAAAGACTGTGGGGGTATATAAAAAAACGGCTTTGCTGATTTACGGTATGAAATTCTAAAGAGGCAAATTAGAGAAACCAGTATTCATAAAGCTTCTGGATTTTCCAATTATTTTTTTCATACCCTGATTAAGCATCGCCCAAAAATTTAATGGTTCCCCGCAACGCCGTCTTACCTCAGCTTTTGACCTGGTATTTTACCAGGTGGGTACCGTTGGCTCGGACTTAAAGTTTCTGGGTACAAGCCCAGTTTACTGCTGTCCAAACATCTTGATTCCCGAGAGTTAAGAGTTATAGATCAAAAAAACATTATTGGCAGTCACCAACGTCGCAGTAGAACCTTTATTTAATATATACCAACTCACCAGATTTTGGCAACCTTCGAGCAATTTAACTTGCATACCATATGGATTCTACGGTTTGAGCGAGATCCTCTGCTGACGATCGCCCCTGAGCCACCTTGTCTGCGTCGAGCACAACTGTAACGTGACCGAGTTTGCGACCCGGACGCGATTCTTTCTTACCATACCAATGGACAAAAGCACCGCTAATTTGTGCCAGTTGTTGTCTTTTTGCTAAATAATCGGACTGGGCCGACTCGTAGCCCAGCAAATTTACCATGACAGCGCCTGCACATTTCAGAGCCGAATTACCTAAAGGCAGTTGACAAACTGCGCGCAAATGCTGTTCAAATTGTGAAGTTTCACAGGCATCAATGGTAAAATGTCCAGAATTGTGGGTACGGGGTGCAATTTCATTGACTAACAGCTTATTATCGGCGGTTAAAAATAATTCAATGCCGAATACGCCGACAGCTTGCAAACTGTTGAGGAGAGTGCGGGCGATCGCACAAGCTTCAGTTTTCACATCTAAGCTAATATCAGCGGGCGCAATCACCAGATGACAAACCTGATTTTGCTGCTGAGTTTCCACTATCGGATAAATCGCAATTTCGCCACTTGCAGATCGAGCCGCAATCACTGCCAACTCGCGATCGAACGGCACAAACTCTTCCACTAGCAAAGACTGACCTAGAAGTCTAGCACGAATTGACTCAAAATTCCCTCGATCCTTAACAATAAAAGTACCTTGACCGTCATAACCGTGGCGGCGAACTTTGACGACAAAGGGAAAGTCGATCGATCCAGCATCCGAGTCTCCTTCCATCTGCACGCTGTCGGAAACAGAAATTGCCGGAAAGTTGATCGCCACCGCCTTAAACAATTCCGGGGGCAAATCTGCGCTGCAATCCCATTCCCAAAACCTCGGAGTTGGCAAACCCAAACCTTGTAAATAACAGCGTTGAACGTACTTATCCAACAAAGGAGAAAGCGACGACAAACTCGGCTGAAATAACACACCTTGCTGTTCTAGCGGCCGCAAACCATCCAAATCCACAAACTCATTTTCAAAAGTAATAACATCGCAGCCATCCGCCAATTGAGCCGTAGACAAAACATCATTAACAGCCCCCAAAACAGCACCAGCAGCAACAGAAACTGCCGGGTCAGTAGCATGGGGAGTTTGCACTACCAATTCAATACCTAGCGCCCTAGCAGCATCCCCCATCATCGAAGCTAGCTGGCCGCCGCCGACAACGCCCACCCGCTTAAATTTGGCAGACGAACTCGCAGCGGTTGGATTTGATTTCATGTGAGTAAAATTCCGCAGAGTCAACCTGCCTATCTTATCGCTATTTGTCCCCGGAGCAATTATAGTAATTGCAGAGTTAAAAGGCAGAAAAGAGTTTTAATTGCCTGATTAAATCGAGGCAGAACCCATAAAAATTGGGCAGCTAAAGTCTTTAATTATTGCACGCTCCCAGCCATTGAGAAACAGCCGTCGAACCCCACTCCTCCAGAAAAGTGCCACATCTAGCCATTCCCTAGCGCCAAGCATGGCATAATTGACAGCACTGCAAAAAGCAGATAGACAGATGCCAACACTGAAAATCAGACATTCAGGGAACAAAATTTATAGGTGAGGATACTGTGAAAGTTTTAGTTGTGGGAAACGGAGGTCGCGAACACGCGATCGCAAAAAAACTGCTAGAATCCACGCGGATTAAACAAGTATTCTGCGTACCGGGCAACGGTGGCACAGCTACCACCCCAGGCTGTCAAAATCTGTCGCTCAACATCGACGACTTCCAAGGCATCGAACGCTTTGTGATGGTCAACAACATCGGATTAGTCATCGTCGGCCCCGAATTGCCCCTATCGCTAGGCATCGCCGACTATTTCCAACAGCGAAAAATGATGATTTTCGGTCCCACCAAAGCCGGCGCCCAAATTGAATCTAGCAAATCCTGGGCCAAAGAATTGATGCTCGAAGCAGGCATCCCCACACCCAAAGCTGCGGTATTTACAGACCCAGAAGCAGCAAAAGCATACGTTCTGGAACAAGGAACCCCAATAGTCATCAAAGCAGACGGACTCGCATCAGGCAAAGGAGTCACCGTTGCCACCACCGTCAAAATGGCTCACAGCGCCATCAACACCATTTTCCGAGGCGAATTCGGCACCGACAACATCCGAGTCGTCATCGAAGAATTCTTAACAGGTCAAGAAGTCTCGATTCTCGCCCTCACCGACGGCATCACAGTGGAACCGTTGCTGCCGGCCCAAGACCACAAAGCTATTGGCGAAGGCGACCAGGGAGCCAACACCGGCGGTATGGGAGCCTACGCCCCAGCGCCCATTGTCACCCCGGAACTCATGGAAAGAATTCAAGAAGAAATTCTCGAACCCACCCTCGCAGCACTGCAAAAACGCAAAATCGACTACCGGGGTGTACTCTACGCAGGGTTAATGATTACCCCCGACGGAGAACCCAAAGTCTTAGAATTCAACTGCCGTTTCGGAGACCCGGAAACTCAAGCGGTTTTGTCGCTGCTGGAAACTCCTTTGGAAGATTTGGTGCTGGCCTGCTGTCAGCAGCGTCTCGGTGAATATTCTATTCGCTGGAAGTCGGGGGCCTCTGTTTGCGTAGTTTTGGCTTCTGGGGGCTATCCTGGAAGTTATCAAAAAGGCAAAGTTATTACAGGTATGGAGGAAGCTGAAGCCAAAGGAGCAGAAGTGTTTCACGCCGGCACCCAGTTAAAGCAGCAGCAGTTGGTGAGCGACGGTGGCCGGGTTTTGGGCGTCACTGCGACGGGAGAAACTTTGGAACAAGCTATCTCCACAGCTTATGCAGCACTTGATTGTATCGAATTTGAAGGGGTCTACTGCCGTCGGGACATCGGTCGCCGATCTCTGGGCGATAAAAATTAGGAATTCCGACATCGGCCGCCATCCGAAAGCCAAGCAATCTCAATGTAGAAATGTAACAATGAAGTTTGGTATCTCTGCGGTGGCGGTAGCGGACAAGTCGCACCAGAAAATTTGATCGGGAGCCAACTGAATTTATCTTGCTTTTAATATTGAACTGGTGAAATGCTGGCCATACTAAACAAAATCGGAGAAATTATTGCCCGCTGGTGGTCGGATTTTACCCTCCAGACCCGCCTGATGGCCGCTGCTACCCTCGTAGTGTCGTTAATTATGAGTGGCCTGACCTTCTGGGCCGTGAATACTATCCAGCAAGACGCCCGACTTAACGATACTCGTTACGGCCGAGACCTCGGCCTGCTGTTGGCGGCAAATGTGGCGCCGCTGATTGCCAAAAGTGATCGCTCCGAAGTAGCCCGCTTTTCCCGCCAATTTTACAGCAGCACCTCCAGCGTCCGCTATATGCTTTACGCAGACGAAGCGGGAGATATTTTCCTGGGAATACCATTTTCGGAATCGGAGGTGGAGACTTCGCTGACGCTGCGCCGCCAGATCAAACTTCCCGATAATTTTCTCGCCGATATTGAGGCGAGAAATTTAACTTCTTTACCTTTGGTGCGGCAGCATTTGACGCCAGACGGAGAAGTTACCGATGTATTTGTGCCTTTAATTCATGAAGACAAATATTTGGGAGTTTTGGCGATCGGCATTAACCCAAATCCCGCCGCAGTTATCTCTTCAAATCTTACTAGGGATGTCACTTTAGCAGTATTTGTCACAATTTGGGTGATGGTAATTTTGGGGGCTGTATTTAATGCCCTGACAATTACTCAGCCCATCAAACAATTAGTCTTCGGGGTGAAAAATATCGCCAGCGGGAATTTTAAGCAGCGAGTTGACCTGCCTTTAGGGGGAGAATTGGGCGAGTTAATCGGCAGTTTTAATGAAATGGCCCAGAAACTCGAAAGTTATGAAGAACAAAATATTGAAGAGCTGACAGCAGAAAAAGCTAAGTTGCAAACTTTGGTATCAACGATTGCTGATGGCGCCCTTTTATTAGACGCAAATTTGCAGGTTATTTTAGTTAATCCGACGGGGATGCGGATTTTTGGATGGGAAGGCAAAAAGGCGATCGGAGTAAATGTTCTTAACCTTTTACCTTCGGAAGTGCAGCAGGACTTGGCGAGACCTTTGCAGGAAATAGCTGCAGGCGATCGCGAAGGCGGCGAATTTCGCATCTCGATGAGCGAACCCGTTAACCGTACAATTCGGATTGTTTTAACTACTGTCATTCTGCACAAAGCGCCCGGTGCCGAACCGCTGTGCAAAAGCTGCATCCGCCATGAGGAAGATACCTGTACCGAACCACAACACCCGGTAGCTGTAGAGTGTACTTTCTACGAGCAAACCTCGAAGCATCAAGGTTCCGGACATTACCGGGAAAGTCTCAAAGGCATTGCAATGACAGTGCAGGACATCACTCGCGAAGTTGAACTAAATGAGGCTAAAAGCAATTTTATTAGCAATGTTTCTCACGAATTGAGAACGCCTTTATTTAATATCAAATCTTTTATCGAGACTCTCCACGAGTACGGAGAAGACCTTCTAGAAAGCGAGCGCAGGGAATTCCTAGAAATTGCCAATCGAGAAACCGATCGACTAACTCGTTTAGTTAACGACGTGTTAGACTTGTCGCGACTGGAATCCTGCCGAGTTTATCACTTGGATGCTGTTGACCTCCCGCAAGCTGTGGAACAAACCCTGCGGACTTATCAGTTAAATGCTAAGGATAAAGGCATTGAATTAGAGCAAGAAGTTGACCCGTATTTGCCACCTGCTTTAGGTCATTACGATTTGCTGCTGCAAGTATTTGCAAATTTAGTAGGAAATGCCTTAAAATTTACGCAGTCCGGCGGCAAGGTGGCAATTCGAGCGTATTTGCTAGAGTCGGAGGCTGCGACTACCAAAGACGGCAAATCCGGGAACCACAACTTGTCACCGAATGCCGGACATTTTCCGGTAGTGCGGATCGAAATTTCTGATACTGGAATTGGCATAGATCCTGAAGATCAACAAGCAATTTTCGATCGCTTTTTCCGTGTAGAAAACCGAGTACACACTTTAGAAGGAACGGGATTAGGTCTTTCTATTGTCAGAAACATTATTGACAAGCACCACACTAAAATTAATTTGGTTAGCGAAGTTAATGTGGGTACGACTTTCTGGTTCGACTTGGCAGTTTATCAGCCGAAACAAACAGTAGAGATGGAGAATTCTTGGCCAGTGGAAGCAAAGGTGGAGACTGAAACAATTGCGAGTCATGTTAGATCGATTCCGGTTGCACCGGAATGATTGTTGACTGTTGATAGTGATATTGTTTCCGGTTGATTAGGAATCAAGAAGAAAGCAGATTAGTTAGATGGGGATTTTTTAATCGCAGATATCAGTTTCGGAACACAGATGAACGCCGATGGGATTTTATCTGTGTCTATCGGCGTCTATCTGCGGTTAAACCTACATTCCTTGTTGTCCGGTAGATGGGGTTCTAATTACGTCAAGACTTAAGAAAGAGTCTTTCGAGCACGTTCCGATCGCTCTTCTGCGGTATCCATAACATCCGCCATTTTATCCACCATTTCCCCTGGGTAATTTTCTAGTACCCGAGTAGAAAGCGAAATCCGGCCACGACTTTCATCGAGGTCAACCACGATCGCTTTCAGGGGTTGACCGGGAGCAAACACCTTTCCAAGGTTATCAATATATTTTTGGCTAACTTGCTTGATGTGCAGCAAACCGCTAACTCCTTCCAAGTCCACAAACACGCCAAAAGGCTTGATGCTGCTGACTTTTCCTTCGACCAACTGACCAATTTGCAAGTCCTTGAAAGCATTCGATTGAGTGGCCATCCGCTGGGAAAGTACGAGTTTTTCCCGTTCGCGATCGACCTCCAAAAAATTAACGCTCAAAGATTGACCGATCAGCGATTCTAGGTTATCGCGGTCCACTAAGTGCGATCGGGGAATAAAACCGCGCATTCCCTGAACATCTACAGTCACGCCGCCCTTATTCGCCCCAGAAACCCGCACCTGAAGAACTTTACCGGTTTCTTGCAATTCAACTAAATCTTCCCAAGCTTGCTGAATTTGTAACTGCCGCAGGGACAAGGTAACTTGGCCATCTGCATCTTGTTCGCGGATAATCAAAAAGTCCCGTTCCTCGTCCAGCGGAACCACTTCCGACAAATCCGTTACTGTTCTCAAAGCAGCCTCTTCGATCGGCAAAAAAGCCGAAGACTTGCCGCCGATATCAACATACGCGCCGTTTGAGTCGTACTCGAACACTTTGCCGCGCACTACTTGTCCTTTCTGGAATTCGTAATTGTGCTGTTCGAGGGCTTTAGCAAAATCATCCATTGAAAAGGATGCTTTTGCGCTTTGAGAACCTGTAGATTTGGAATTCATGTCAGTTTAGTTGTCAGTTGTCAGTAATTTAGTTGGCAGTCGTCAGTAGAAAAAATTTTCCCACTCTCCCCATCTCCCTATCTCCCCATCTCCCACTCTCTAAGCTGGTTGAAGTTGCTGATGAAATAGCTGCTTCACCTGCATCCACGAGTCGGCTGCTGCCGTAGCGTCGTAACTGCCGCGGTGGTCGCAGAAGAAGCCGTGATCGGCATTGTAGCGGAAAATTTGGTGAGAAATACTGTGTTTTTGCAATTCTGCGGCGATTTGGTCAACTTGTTCTAAGGGAATGCTGGGGTCTTGGGTGCCAAAAAAGGCGTAGAGAGTGCCTTTAATGTCTGCTGTGCGGGCGATCGTGGGGGTTCCGCCGCCGGGGGTTTGGGTGGCGATACCGGCGCCGTAGAACGACGCTGTAGCCTTGATTTCGGGCAAAGTAGCGGCAAGGTAGGCGACGTGTCCTCCAAAGCAGAAACCAATGCAGCCAAAACCTTCTTGTTTGACAGAGGCTAGAGTTTTGAGGTAATCGATGGTGGCTTGGATATCGCCCAGAAGTTCGGAAGCTGTGGTTTTTTCTTTGTATTCTCTGCCGATTTGGATGGCTTCGGGTGTGTAGCCGGTTTCAAAGCCGGGGGCTTGACGCTGGTAAATGGCTGGGGCGATCGCCACATATCCTTCTTTTGCTATTCTTTCAGTAACTTCGCGGATGTGCGAGTTGACGCCAAAGATTTCTTGAATCACGATAACTGCGGGAAATTGCCCTGGGGAGGCTGGCTGGGCTAGGTATGCAGCTATTTGCAAATCCCCGTTAGGAACTGTGATGTTTTTGGTGCTAATTTCGGCTTTTGTCATCGGGAGTTTTAAGGTAAATGCCACTCTACTGATTTTAAGTTAATTTGGGGATTTTGTATGCAATTTGCCAATAATATTTTTCGGAACTGGGAAGCGCAAATACTGCAAATCTGGCAGGTTAAAATTCGCTATTTATTGAAGGTTTTGGTTTTGCTGAATAAGTCGGGGCAAATCACTCCTAGCAATTAATTGGGGATTCAATCCCGGTAAAATATAACTTGTTATCTGTGATTTGCTAAAGCATAGATTTTGATAAGGCTACGATTGGGAAGCTTTTGTCTGGCTTTTTGGGGAGATTTTCTAGATAAGCGTCTAACTCGATTAGCTGTTCAATATGAGCTAATCTTTTTTTGATATATCGGAGTTTTTTTTTAATCTATTTGCTTTCTGGTTGGCGGAAGCGTTGTGGTTTTTTAGCTAATTTTAAGTAGTTTTTTATGGCTATATTGCGGTAGGTTATTGGTTTTTCCTTGAGCTTCCCTTTATGGGCAGTGGATGTAGTAGAGTGTGTTTGAGTGTGGTGAGTTAAGTGAGACTGAGTATGGTAAGTTACGATCGCCATGCCGAACAAAGTCATGCAACCAGTTGAGGAGATTGATGCTCAAGTGGGCGCTTGAAGCAATCAGAGAGGATAAGCGAACAAAGTCCTGCAACCAGTTGAGGAGATTGATGCAGGCTAGGACTCAAGTCTAAGTTACGATCGCCACGCCAAAGAAAGTCATCCAACCCAAGGAAGACAGTATTTTGTTTTTTCCGCTGTGCGTTTGCTGTCAGGCTAAGATCGAAGGTATTGGTGGGATAGAGCCCGTTGAGCGCAAAATATTTTTTGCTGAGTTTCCGTGAATGGGTAGGTGTTAAAATCGGGGTATCAAATTTTTCGGCTCAAACTCATGTGCAGCAATAGTTTGATGCCCATATTCTGAAAAAACGATTGACGGAAAGTCTGTAAGCTCTACAGGATAAGGTTTTGCAGGGAGTATGGAAAATCTGGTATTGACAAGCCGAAGGCTGCAATGGTACTTTTGTTGTTGACTGACGCAACTGCACCTTGAAAACTAAATACACCCTGGCTTCTGGAACGGGCGGCCCAAAAAAACCTAAAACCCTATCAGGGATTGAAACTATAATATACATACTTTATTGTTAAATCAACAAAGGCCCAAAAAAACCTAAAACCCTATCAGGGATTGAAACGGAATTGCTTCTTTATGCACCGGGCGCTTGAAACCCAAAAAAACCTAAAACCCTATCAGGGATTGAAACATTTTCCCTCCTTAAGGTAAACCCATCATTTGATCCCAAAAAAACCTAAAACCCTATCAGGGATTGAAACTACAAAAAACAGTAAATTCACCCAGGTGGGTTCCCGCCCAAAAAAACCTAAAACCCTATCAGGGATTGAAACTTTTGATTGTGATTTCGGAGGAGAGACAAGCAAGCCCAAAAAAACCTAAAACCCTATCAGGGATTGAAACTCGTACTGTCCCCGACCAACTCCGCTTGTTGTAACGCCCAAAAAAACCTAAAACCCTATCAGGGATTGAAACTTTGTTGCTGTTTACGACTACCTGAGCAAGTGCGTTAAAGCCCAAAAAAACCTAAAACCCTATCAGGGATTGAAACGCAAAGCACTTTGGCAGTGGTGCTTTACTCGCTTGGAGGCCCAAAAAAACCTAAAACCCTATCATGGATTGAAACTGGCATTATTCCACATACTGTGTAAGATTCTCTCGCCCAAAAAAACCTAAAACCCTATCATGGATTGAAACTCCAAGAATTCTCCATATCGGCAGCGTTTCTTAAGCCCAAAAAAACCTAAAACCCTATCAGGGATTGAAACCGATCCGAGTTTGAATGCACATAGTTTTTGTGGTGCCCAAAAAAACCTAAAACCCTATCAGGGATTGAAACATCGGGCGCGACGTTGAAGTCGTGACCTGCAGGAATCCGCGCCCAAAAAAACCTAAAACCCTATCAGGGATTGAAACATGGCGAACGGAAAAGAGGAACCATTGAGCTTAAACGCCCAAAAAAACCTAAAACCCTATCAGGGATTGAAACATCAGTTGAGCAAAAAGTCCAGCGTTGATGATGAGCCCAAAAAAACCTAAAACCCTATCAGGGATTGAAACCACCCGATGGCCGCCGATGAATGCCGCTATTGCTCCAAAGCCCAAAAAAACCTAAAACCCTATCAGGGATTGAAACTGCGAGCCAGTGGGATTACCTCTACCCCTCCGAAGTCGCCCAAAAAAACCTAAAACCCTATCAGGGATTGAAACCAGAGTTCGCAGAAAAGTACAACGAGATTTTAAATAGCCCAAAAAAACCTAAAACCCTATCAGGGATTGAAACTCATACCAAACCGAGCTAAAAGCGTCTGTGATTCGGCCCAAAAAAACCTAAAACCCTATCAGGGATTGAAACCAGCTTTTCTCGACCGTAATTCGCTTGCTTGCGAACTCGCCGGAAAAAACCTAAAACCCTATCAGGGATTAAAACCACATTCGCGGGGGCAACACCGATTCGCCGATGATCGCGCCGGAAAAAACCTAAAACCCTATCAGGGATTGAAATTTGCTTGATGAAGCGGCCATATTTCTTGGCGATGCCGGAAAAAACCTAAAACCCTATCAGGGATTGAAACACCAACAGTTTCAGCAACACCCATATCTGAAAACGCCGGAAGAAACCTAAAACCCTATCAGGGATTGAAACCTGCGATTGGTACACGGTGAGGAAGTGCGCTCGGCCGGAAAAAACCTAAAACCCTATCAGGGATTGAAACAGAGGGATATCCGCCGCACCCGGTGCTAGCAAAATAGGCCGGAAAAAACCTAAAACCCTATCAGGGATTGAAACCTTACCGGGTAAGTTGCCACTGAATTGATAGAGTGCCGGAAAAAACCTAAAACCCTATCAGGGATTGAAACGCTTGGTACACTGGGGAAAGACCAGAGGCTATTTTAGCCGGAAAAAACCTAAAACCCTATCAGGGATTGAAACAGGTAGGGAATAGTGAAGGGAATTGTCGTCTCCCTCGCCGGAAAAAACCTAAAACCCTATCAGGGATTGAAACTTTGCCCCGCTACTTGGTTGCGACAAAGCCACCACTGGCCGGAAAAAACCTATTTCCCCATCGAGGGCTTGAAACGCCCAAACTACAAAATTATTGGCTCAAAAATAGACCTCTCCTCTCTCTTTTTATCTCCTCCCATAACCTCAAGCAATCGATCGACTACGCGCCTCCAAGTAAAATTTTCAGCCACAAAAGCCGGGCCCGCAACCCTCGCTGTCGCAGCCAATCCAGGCTGTTCGATCGCCCCTTGCATCAAATCAGTCAAATGTTCCCACTCAGGAGCTAAGATAAATAAGGTTTCCCCGTCACTCACCACAGCCGTAAATTTACTCTCAATCCGCAGTGCAAAGTTCGATCGCGTAAAATCATCGGTAGGGCCGCCCGCAGTGCAAATAATCGGCAAACCGCAAGCCACAGCTTCCAACACCGGCAGATTAAAACCTTCTGCCAAATAGGGAGAAACATAAACATCTGCTGCTTGGTAAAACTCAGCTATTTGAGCAAAAGATAGCTGGCTACCAGTATAAATTAATCTCGGTAAAACCCTCGCTCTTTCGGCATCGTTGAGCACAACTCGGCAGGCTTCCGCAATCTCGTCTCTAGACGGATAAAGCAGTTCAGAACCTTTTAAAACTAATCTCGCATGGGGATATTTGTCAACTACCGCAGCGAAGGCTTTTAATAAAGGGCGAATACCTTTGCGATCGGTTTGTCCTCCGATATTTAAAAATATAAAATAGTTTGACCAGCCGAAGCTTTGGCGCAGCGATTGACGCCGATCACCCGCAGCAGGATAATAAATCTTAGGATCGACACCCAAAGGTACGACGGCAATGCGATCTGCCTCAACTCCGCTGCGAATTAAGCCGGCTTTTGACCAAGCTGAAGGTGTAATAATTTTCGTTTCTGAATTAACGGGGGTTTGGGCGATCGACTTAACACCCATCGCCTGTAATACTGAACTGGTAATAATCCCCCATTCTGTGGCTGCAAATACCCAAGTTTGAGCGCTGGTGGAGGCCGAGAAGTCCCACGGGCAGTACATTCGCAGGGTAACATCGGCTGACTGATTTACCGCAGGGTTCTTAATGCTGCGAAGTAATGTTTCATTTGGGCGATCGAACAAACTAATTTTCGTCTCCCAAGCTGCGTCAATGTAGGGCATATCGCGGTGGAAAAGCTCAATTTGTCCTCGCGGGCGATCGAGCATTTCCAGCAGTTGAAATTGATTGGCTACGCAATAGGAATGATAAATAAAACGCCAGCCTTCAACAATAATCTGCAATTCACAACTCCCGCTTTTGGAATTAAAAATTTAACTAATAATCAGAAATTGGTAATTAGCAAATAGCAAGCAGAAATTACCAATTACCAATTACTAATTACCAATTCCTTACTTAATCACTTGCCAATCCATAATCCGCCACTGTCCCTCTTGGCGGATCAAGTCGTAGCGCACCCGCAGGTTTTCATTGCGCGAAGAAACGAGCTGAGCACGATCGAACACTTCGGCTTTTTCCGCGACTTGGGCTTCTACTTGAGCGCGATCGGGATTAGTCGGATTCGTGTTAACTCCATTAACTTGCAGCTTGTGTACATAACGCTGGTGCGCGTTGTTTCGCTGTTGAGCTTCTGCCATCAATTGCCAGCGAGACAAAGCCGGTTCTGTCAGAACTTGCTTTAATTCTTCGACAGCGTGGTTAGGGCCCAAAGCCGCTGCTTTCGCCGACAGCCAGCTTTGAACTATTTGTTCGGCTGATGCCTCCGTGATTTCTCCCGACACTGCGCCTGCAGCGCTCGGCTCCGGGGCCGCGGCCAAGGCAGGGATTTCTACGGGCGGTTCTTCCAAACGGACGAGGGCTTGCTCTCCTTGGAGGGATGGGCCCGATAGGGCTTGCATCGCGCTAGCCAACAGACTGAGTATTAACCACAGGAATAACAGGCTCAGGACACCTGCGACTAGAAACAAAGCCAGCCTGTTTGGAGGCATGGACTTGACTTGGGCGGTAATTTCTGCTGCCTTGGTGCGCGCCCGATCGGCAAAATCGCCCTTTAGCCCATTGCCGCTTGCTCCGCTGCGCCCTGAATGTTGGCGTCTGCGTTGTTTGGAAGTCGAGTCTGCGGGGTGTGGCACGGTAGCTATCGGGAGAGAGACGGCGGCAGCAGCGGGGCTCGGCGCAGCCACAGTTGCCTGAGATTTCGCGTTCGAGGCTGCGGTGGAAGCGTCGCCCGGTACGGGGGTCAAGGTGACGGTACTGGCTCCCTGCTTCGCTGTGGGTGGCTGTGCGGGTATGGCAGCGGGCGATCGGCCTGCGGTCGGTTGCAGCCGCCCTGGGGGCTTGCCGGAGCGGGGCTGTACGACGACCCATTCGTTGGCGGTTTCTGCGTCCTGTGGCAAAGCTTCTAGGTAAGCTTGTACTTTCGGGTCGGCAAAGTAGTCTTTCAAGGACACTGACTCGTTGGCCAAGTCGCGGAAGTGGGGAAACACTTCTTCTTGTAGCCAATGTTCGGCGTACAAGCAAAGTCCGGGCAACAAGTCGGGAGAATCTTGGGAATGTTCGCGAATGAAGGCCAGGGGTTCTTTTTCCGAACTGAGTTCGAGGGAGCGGCTGGCTTCTTCTGTCTGGCCCAGCAGCAGGGAACAGACGGCTTTTTCCAGGTGAACGTCTTGGCGGCGACCGAGCTGCATCAGCATCAGCTTGGCGCGACGGATCATCGATGGCTGTCTGGCGGCAAATCCTTGGGCTAACAGGGTGTAGACCGAGAGGTAAGTGGCGACTGCGGAGGGGCGGCCGGCTTCGGCTTCAAATAGCGCCTGCTGCTCGCTGCTGGTTAGGTGTTTACGCATTTGCTGCACGAACCGGAGGAAGTCTTCTATTCCTAAACCCGATCGATCGTCTCCCGAACCGTCGATACCGCCTCGTTCTTGAAGCATTTCTCGCAGGATTTGCAGTCCCCGGCGACGCTCATCGACTTTTTCTTCGGGGAGTGATAATAGCTCTAAAATGTTGTACGGACGGAGTTTGTATATGTCGGCTTGCATTTCACCCCTCACGCTTGCAAATAGGCTTTCGCGCAGCAGCAATTCTTGACCTGCTTCTAATGATTTTGCGGCATTTTCGTACTGACCTTGCTGCCACTGTTCGCGGCCGAGTTCTAGACAGGCAAGGCTGACGGTTAAAACTATATCTGGCCTCACGAGCTCTTTGTCGCCGAAACGACCTTCTGCGATCGCGATGCTGCCATTGTTAAGATACGGGCGACCCAGCTTCTGTACGAGTTCGTATTCTCCCAGTTCTTGCAGTATGAGCAGGGCTCCTACGAATTGGTTGTCATCGATTTCAATACTTGGAGTGTGGGGGTCGGGAGCTGCCTCTAAAGCCTTGGACTCTGCCGGAGCGGTTTCTCCTGCGTCTTGCAGGAATGTGTCCGTGCCTGCTGAGGTTTTTGACCTCTGGTGCTTGGCTTCCTGTGCGGCTTCCGACTCTCGATCGTAAGTTTTGGCTAAAAAACTGGCATCGTAAGCTTTGCGCCCCTCTGAGTCTGACAGAACGGCGCAGGCTTCATCGAGCAGTTGTTTGCGGGCGACAATCGCAACTTCGGAATACTCCCTGCGCGGAAGCTGTAAAGTTCGATCGCGGTGAGCCTGCTGCAACTGTTCGGCAGTAGCTTGAATCGGTAGACCCAAAATCCGGTAGTAATCTAGTGGAATTAACATAAGTTAAAGAACTGTCCACTTCCCCAAAGCGCTAGCAACTGAATTAGCCTATCTTAAGTGACATACTCCCGCAAACCAAATCAAAAATTCTGGTGTTGGCTTCCAACCGCCCCATTCACGGTATGTTGGACTTGCCGTAGAGATACTCTGATTTTTTTCCCTCTAGGGCGTTTTACAGTGAGGAAAATGCAAAGGCTCACTGCCCGTCAGCTAAATGAGTGGTTTGACTCTTGAGCATTTTCGGGTTTGAGAGTAATGGAATTATATCATTCGTGTGCATGGGGTTTAGATGGGAGTTGGTTCTCCGAGTCCCGGCAATCCGCCCCGAGGGCCAAACTCATTTTAACAATTGGTGAAGTGCTGCACAGAAAAGGTGCGATCGTTTTCTGCTGCGGTTGTGTCCCATCTCGGTTTAAATTTAGATGTCAAGGAAGCCGATCGTCGGGTATTAATTATTTATGGTTCAGGAACGGACTTTACCAGTTTTTGACGCGCAAAGCGTAACCATTTCTCGGGATGAGGGCTTAATGCTCTACGAGGATATGGTCTTGGGGCGCTATTTTGAGGACAAGTGTGCTGAGATGTACTACCGGGGCAAAATGTTTGGTTTTGTCCACTTGTACAACGGTCAGGAAGCTGTCTCTACTGGCGTGATTCGAGCGATGCGCCGGGATGACACCGATTACGTCAGCAGCACCTACCGCGATCACGTTCACGCTTTGAGCGCGGGCGTGCCGGCGCGGGAGGTAATGGCGGAGTTGTTCGGGAAGGAAACTGGTTGCTCGAAGGGCCGCGGCGGTTCGATGCATATGTTTTCGGCCGAACACCGACTGTTGGGAGGTTATGCTTTTGTGGCTGAGGGGATTCCTGTAGCTACGGGGGCGGCTTTTCAATCGAAGTACCGCCGCGAAGCTTTGGGGGATGAGAGTTCCGATGGCGTGACTGCTTGTTTTTTTGGCGATGGTGCCGCAAATAACGGGCAGTTTTTTGAGTGTTTGAATATGGCGGCTTTGTGGAAGTTGCCGATTATTTATGTTGTGGAAAACAACAAATGGGCGATCGGAATGGCCCACGAGCGAGCTACTTCTGATCCGCTGATTTACAAAAAAGCTCATGCTTTTGGCATGGCTGGTTTTGAGGTTGACGGGATGGATGTTTTGGCGGTGCGGGAAGTGGCGAAGGAAGCTGTGGCGCGGGCGCGAGCCGGCGAGGGACCGACTTTGATTGAGGCTTTGACTTATCGCTTTCGCGGCCATTCTTTGGCCGATCCTGATGAATTGCGTTCTAAGGAAGAGAAGGAATATTGGTTCCCCCGCGATCCAATTAAGAAGTTGGCTGCTGATTTGATCGATCGAACTTTGGCAACTGCTGAAGAATTGAAAGAGATCGATAATAAAATTCAAGCAGTAATTGATGATGCAGTCGATTTTGCTGAGAAAAGCGCTGAGCCAGATCCTAGCGAATTGTATCGGTTTATCTATGCAGAAGATGAGTAAGCTTTTGTGCATTTAACTTGTATGTTTAGGGCTGCCAGGATGCCAACCCCACAAGAGTCATAGATCCCCGTAGGGACACGGCGAAAGCCTTTGTCCCTACTGCACTTCCTAAACCTATAATACGCTGTAAGACTTACGTACAAACTCTACTTGTACGGTGTGCACTGCGAACCTTACTACCATAAATTGTGGCTAGAATCAAAGGTAGATTTTCTAGACGAAAAGAGGCGATATGATAAATCTCGATCGCAATCTAACTCAAGCCAGCAAAAATATGGGTGCAGTGCGAGTCAAAGTCAAGCTAACGAATGCCATTGATGAAGAGTTAGTCAAGAGAGGAGTGCTCAATCCAAATCTGTTGCGTGTGTACGAAGCAGAAGCACTCATAGATACTGGTGCAATACGCACAGCTATTCCTGTAGAAGTCTGCGAGCACCTGGGTTTAAGAATTAGGAGTCAGGAAATAGCAAAATATGCTGATGGCAGACAAGAAACAGTAGGATTGACTGGGGCTATTATCATTGAAATAGAAGGGCGCGAAACGATTGAGGCGGCAAGGGTTTTAGGCGATATGGTGCTAATCGGTCAAACTGTGTTAGAAACTTTAGATTTGCTAGTAAATTGCAAAAATCAGCGTCTAATTCCCAATCCTGAAAATCCCGACAGACCTGTATTGAGAGTTTAATACTAAATAAAGTAGTTGCCTTTGGGATAGAATCAAGCTGAAGATCGAGAGGTTCAGAAAATTCCCTGAGCTTGTCAGAACCAAGCTTATCTGCTATTCCTTGATGGAGAGAAAGATAAACGCCAGAGAAGTCCGCGCGAAAAAAATAAACACAGTAAAACCCCGACTGGACATTGTCAGTTACAAGCTTGTTAAATATTGCTATCCAAGGAACTTTAGCCCAAGAACCATTACCTGCTGAAGCTTTTACGCTATAGATTTCTGGTAATTCCAATTAAGCACTTATTGATTTCGGCACTACATTTCTGACATAAGTAGCAAATGAATGTCCTTTGATGTTGTCGTTACTGACCAATGGAGATTCAAACATGATTTTTTTAAGGGACTCTCTAAGCGCCATAGCCACTAATTAATGTTGCATCTTCACTTTAATTATCGTGGCTCACCAGCAGCTTTCAAATATTAACTCTGCCGATAACCATTAATGATAGCGCAACTGCGGTATAACATTTTATACTAGATGTTAACAGTAGCAAACAACCGTAAGATTACCAGATCGCGCATCATGTATATTGCCCCAAATACAGCGCTGCCCCCAAGCCGCAAATCTCCCTTGCCGAAAGTACCACAAATATGATACGGTTGAAGCTTGTGTCCAAATAACACCAGTCCATGCCAAAACTCAAAACTCGCAAAGCAGCCGCAAAGCGCTTTAGAGCGACCGGCAGCGGTAAGATCGTGCGCCGCAAAGCTTACAAAAGCCACTTGCTACAGCACAAAAGTTCAGCTCGCAAAAGCCGTCTCTCTAAGCTGGTCGTCATCGACGAGACCAACGATGCTAACGTGCGGTTAATGCTTCCATACTTGTAAAGTTTAACGGAAATTAAAGATGACACGGGTAAAACGCGGTAATGTCGCCAGAGCGCGCCGCAAAAAAATTCTCAAATTAGCCAAGGGTTTCCGAGGCGCACAGTCGAAACAGTTCCGCACAGCTAACCAACGGGTGATGCAGGCCCTGCGTAACGGTTATCGCGATCGCAAAAAACGCAAACGCGATTTCCGTCGCCTGTGGATTGCTCGGATCAATGCCGCCTCGCGCCAGCATGGCACGAGCTACAGCAGACTGATCGGCAACATGAAAAAAGCCAACATCGAAATCAACCGCAAAATGCTGGCACAAATGGCGATCATTGACCCCGCAACATTCGGTAAAGTCGTGGAAATGGCTAATCGAGCCGGAGGCTGAAAGTTCGCTTGATTTTCAGAAGGCAGAAAGCAGAAGTAAGAAAGATTTAACAGTCTGCCAGAGAAGGAAAACTCCTGATAAATTTAGGAGGTTGAGACAAACTTTCCTTCTTTGTTCTTACTTCTGGGCTCTTGCTTTTTCAGAAATCGCGATCGGGTCAGTCGAACGCTATTTCCTTGTTTTTTATACAGTTGCAGAGGCAGATATCAGAGATTGCTATCGCCTTAAAATAAATAAAACCTTCCACAGACCTACCTAATTTTAAGAAAAACATGGATAGTAATTTGCTCATTGTTTACCTGTCAGTCCTGCTCGCTATACTCGGCAGCACTTCCTGGTTTGTGGTGCGCCAGATTCTTAAAACTCGCAAGCTGGAAATGTCTCTGGAACGCTTAGAAAATAAGCTGACAGTAGAAAAAGGAACAGCACAGGAATACTACGAATTAGGAAGTATCTATCTAGATAAAAAGCTTTATTCCCAGGCGATCGTACTGTTTCAAAAAGCCCTGAAAGCCAAAGACTTAGAAGGCGAAGAAAATCAAGCCGTTATTTACAACGCCCTCGGTTTTGCACACTTCGGCCAAGAACAATACGACATCGCAATCCGCCACTACAAAGAAGCCCTGAAGTTGCAGCCAGAATACGTTACATCTCTCAACAATCTGGGTCACGCCTACGAGCGCAAAAAATTAACAGCTCAAGCCTTGGAAATGTACGAACAAGCTCTCGCCTGCGATCCAGACAATGCCACTGCCAAACAGCGAGTAGAGTCCCTCCGGAAGCGTTTGGTAATCTATAATTGAGCCCCGATGTTAGGAGCAATAAAGATCCCGCCAACCTGGTTTCATTCAGAAACCAGGTTTTTTCTTCACATAGTCCAAGATACTAAACTATCCAACACATTAATGCGTTAGTTTTTAAGAACAGGAATTCCGAGTCAAGCTCGATCGCACACCGTCCCAGCACTTTAAATTAATGTCAAGATAAAAGCAGTACCTGCAATACCGGTCAGTCCTAACAATAGAAGGAGGAGAACGTAGTGACATCAATTCTCGTTGTCGAAGATTCGTGGTTGACTCGCAGGGTAATCTGCAAAATTCTCCGAGCAGAAGGATACGAGACTTGGGAAGCATCCAGCGGCCCTGAAGCTCTAGAACTGCTCGGCACTAAAACTCCAAACTGTATGCTCTTAGATCTGCTGATGCCGGAAATGGAAGGTCGGGAAGTCCTGCAAGCCATGCGCGATCGAGGATATAAAATTCCAGTTATCGTAATTACCGCAGACATCCAAGCAAGCACCCGCTCCGAGTGCATGGAACTCGGAGCCGTGGCAGTCATTCACAAAATGCCCAACTCAGACGAACTGATCGGATGGATCAAAAAAGCTCTCAGTGTCAGCGAGGAGAGTACCCAATGAAATTAAGCACTCGACAGCTCGATGCTTTGCAGGAACTCGTCAACATCGGGATAGGTCAAGCCGCAGGGGTTTTGAACGACATGATCGACTCCCCGATTCGCTTGCAAATCCCCTACCTTCAAATCCTGACTCCCACCGACGTAGAGGAAGAATTAGAGCAGCACCTCAACGGCGAGCAAATCGCCGCCGTCCAGCTCAAATTCACAGGCTCCTTTGGAGGCATTGCCCAGCTAGTCTTTCCCACCAACAGCGCTGCCCTGCTGGTGACGATGCTCACAGGAGAAGAAGTTGGAACTCACGATCTCGATTCAGTCAAAATTGGTACGCTGAGTGAAGTGGGAAATATTGTAATTAATGGGGTCATGGGTGCAATCAGCAACGTACTTCAGCAGCGCCTGAACTACTCCATTCCCACTTATAGCGAAGGGACGATTTCTAGTTTACTGATATCTGGCGGTTTAGCTACTGATACAGTTGTTTTATTAGCCCAGACCAGTTTCATGATAGAAAGGCTTCACATTGAAGGAGATATCATTCTTATTTTCAATGTTAATTCCTTTGACACCTTGTTGACTGCTATCAATCAACTTGCCGGGGGTCTATGATTGAGGAGAGCAAAAGTATTAAGGAAAAATTTGGGGTTCTCGACAGCGTACCAGTCGGCGCCTGCTTGCTGCAAGATGATTTTGTAGTGCTGTTTTGGAACACTTGTCTGGAAGAGTGGACTAAAATTCCCCGCAGCCAAATATTGGGAACAAAGATCACAACCCATTTTCCTCACCTGAGTCAGTTAAAGTACGCCACTCGCTTCAAGCAAATCTTTGCAGGAGGCCCGCCAACAATTTTTTCTTCTCAAATTCACAAACACCTGATTCCGGCAACTTGGCAAGACGGCCAGCAGCGAATTCAGCAAACTACTGTGACTGCTGTGTCGGCCATGGAGGCGGGCATAGAAGAACAGGAGATGAGAGACTGGGTTCTCCAGACTCTTGAGTTGGAATCAGACGGTACTGTCGGAGTCGGATCACCAAGAAGTGCTTTTTTGTCTAGGGAATCTGCACCCTCAGTTTCGTCATCAATATGGCCGGGGGTCAATTCCCCATCGTTCTATGCGCTGCTGGTGATTCAAGACGTGACCGACCTCACCCATCGCATCCAAGCCTACCGCACAATGCGAGATCAAGCTTTGGAAGAAGTGCAAGTGCGTCAGCGGGTGGAGGAAGAATTGCGATCAAGCCAGCATTTCATCCAGCAAATTGCTGACGCGGCGCCTTATTTACTGTACATTTACGATTTGACAGAACAGCGAAACGTTTACGTCAACGGTCAAGCTTCTAAATTGCTGGGCTACACTCCCTACGAAATTTTACAGATGCAAACTGCTTTGTACTCCAGTTTGGTGTACCCAGAAGATTTGCCGAGGCTCAAAGCCCACCAGCAACAATTTCCCTCGGCCCAAGACGGGCATATTTTGGAGTTGGAGTATCGGCTCCAACATCGATCGGGCGAATGGCGCTGGTTTCGCTGTCGCGACCAAGTTTTCGCCCGCACAGCCGACGGCTGCCCCAAACAAATTTTCGGCACCGCTCAAGATATCACCGAGTACAAGCGGGCAGAAGAGGCGCTGCGGCAGCAGAACGAACGAGAACTGCTGATGGCGACGATTACTCAGCACATCCGCCAGTCTCTGGATTTGGGCGAAGTGCTCAGCACGACAGTGACAGAAGTGCGTCAGTTCCTTCAGGCCGATCGAGTGATGATCGTCCGCTTTAACCCCTGTACCGGCAGTCTCTGTGCGGGCCCGGCGACGGGGGCGGTGACAGTGGAATCTGTAGCTCCCAACTGCCAGCCGATGTTGGGGGAAACCCTGGAAAATTTCTGTTTTGACCAGTTCTATCTCGAAGCGTACCAACATCGAGCGATCCGACCGATTGCCGATATCTTGGCCGCCGATTTGCCGCAATATCAAATTGACTTGCTCGCACAATTCGCGGTGAGAGCTTATTTGGTAGTGCCTTTAGTGCAAGGAGACGAGTTGTGGGGGCTACTGATGGCCCACCAGTGCAGTCCCCGGCAGTGGATGCAGTTGGAAGTAGAGTTGCTGTCTTCTCTGGCCACCCAGTTGGCGATCGCCATCAAGCAAGCAGAACTATACCAGCAGTTGCAAGCCGCCAACCTCAAGTTAGAGCGCTTGGCTACTTCGGACGCACTCACGCAGCTAGCAAACCGCCGACGGTTCGATCAGTATTTAGAAATGGAGTGGCGCAGACAAGCGCGGGAACAAACGCCCATGTCCCTAATTCTGTGCGATATTGATTCTTTTAAAAGTTACAACGATACTTACGGGCATCAAGGCGGAGACGAATGTTTGCGACAAGTCGCCGGGGCGATCGGCAATGCAGTCAATCGCCCCGCCGATTTAGTAGCTCGCTACGGAGGCGAAGAATTTGCCGTTATTTTGCCAAATACTGCGATTCAAGGCGCTGTGCAGGTAGCCGAACACATACAGCTCACAATCGCTGCTTTGCAGCTTCCTCACGCTGGTTCTCAGGTGAGCGAGTACGTCACTGTCAGTCTGGGCGTAGCGAGTATTGTTCCTGGATCTGAATCGGGAGCCGAAATTCTGATTGCCGCAGCCGACCAAGCCCTGTATCAAGCTAAACGACTTGGGCGCGATCGTATCCAACTTTACCAGCCCGACCCTGCTGCTGGCAAGCCGAATGGCACAGGCACTTCGATACTTCCTGGAGATTTTTCTCTACCCAACACTAATTTACCCTCTCCCACCAGCGCTTGACGAATTGCAATATTTGTGGATTCCGAGTAGTTATACCACTCCGCAAAAAAAATGCCACTGTCAGCCCGTGATCCAAACCTTGATATCCCTCTTCTGTCACTCTTCGGATTAAAGAAGTAAGAAATAAGCTAACTCAAACATAAAAATAAAAGAGTTGGAGTTGATTTATTGTATCAATTAAATCGTTCAACCCAAGCAATAAATTAGGATTAGGGAATATTTATAACCAAGGATAAATCAACCAAAATAGAAGGATTGGTTGGATAAGCTGTTGTGCATTTAAACTGTGATACAAAAATTACCATGGTTTGTGATTTTTAGTCCCCATTTAAAATAATCAACTCTCCTTCATTTAAGAGGCGATGTAATAAATACTCTAGCTCTTCAATTGATGTAAACAGTCGATTAGCAATATATTTTTTTGTCCAATAGTAAGCTGTTGTGCCTTTAAATAGGGCTTGCTGAATAAGCCTAAAACCCTTACCTCAAAAGACTTTGACTCGCGTTCGGCGTTGACAACGTGTA